>CAYQAD010000001.1:0-13531 GCA_964415125.1 uncultured Phycisphaeraceae bacterium
GGCGTGCGCATCCGGACACTGAGCCTCGACATCGACAGCTCGACCGGCGATGGTTTCTCGGGCACACAGACATGGGCGGACGGCTTCATCGGTGCCCGCGCCCATCTGACGCTCAACGATCGCGTCGCCTTTCGCCTTCGTGGGGACATCGGCGCCGGCGGCTCTGACTTCACCTGGAGCGCGCTCGCAGGCATCGACGTCAGGGTCGGGCAACGCATCGTTCTGCAGGCCGGCTACCGCGCGCTCGACGCCGATTACAGCGACGGCCACGGTGCGGAGCGTTTCGAGTACGACGTGCTGCTGCACGGGCCGTACGCCGCCCTCCAAATCACATTCTGACACGCACTCCGTCAACGACGGAACACATACGCACCCCTTGGAGACCGATGCGATGATTCGCAAAACCTTGCCGCTCAGCGCCAGCGCAGTCCTTGCTTCAACCCTTGCGCTTTCGATGGTGGGCTGCGCGTCATCGCCGCAGCTCGAGTCTTGGAACAACACCGAGACACGCGACACGCTCACCGAGTTTGTATCGCGCACAACCACACCGGGCAGCGCCGACTTCGTGCCCGAGCCCGAGCGCATCGCCGTCTTCGACAACGACGGCACGCTCTGGGGCGAGCAGCCCTACTACTTCCAGCTGCGATACGCGATCGATCGCGTGAAGGCCGAGGCCGACCAGCACCCCGAGTGGCGCACCACCGAGCCCTTCCAATCCGCGCTCGCGGGCGACGTAAAGGCCCTTGCAGGCCAGGGCCACGAGGCGCTGCTCGAACTCGTCGCCGCGACGCATGGCGGCCGGACGGCCGAGGAGTTCGCCGCCGAGGTCGACCGATGGCTCACCACCGCCCGCCACCCCGACACCGGCCTGCGCTACGACGAAATGATCTACGCACCCATGGTCGAGCTGCTCGAGTACCTCCGCGACAACGGGTACAAGACGTTCATCGTCTCCGGCGGCGGGGTCGACTTCATCCGCGTGTTTTCCGAGCGTGCCTACGGCATCCCGCCCGAGCAGGTCATGGGCAGCATGTTGACGGCTGAGTACATCGCCGACGACGAAGGGCCCCGCGTCGTCAAGAACGGCGAGATCGCTTTCATCGACGACAAGGCAGGCAAGCCCGTCGGCATCCACCACACGATCGGCCGGCGGCCAACGATCGCCGTCGGCAACTCCGATGGCGACTTCGAGATGCTCGAGTGGAGCACCGCCGGCGCGGGGCCACGCCTCGGCATCCTCGTCCACCACGACGACGCCGGACGCGAGTACGCCTACGACCGCGACTCGCACATCGGCAAGCTCGTGCGCGGGCTCGACGAGGCCGACGCCCGCGGCTGGCTCATTGTCTCGATGCGCAACGACTGGACGCGTATCTACCCCAGCCAGGCCGCCGACGGCTCCGACTAAGCCGAGGCCCGCGCGATTCGCGGCCCGCCGAATCTCCCCGTAGCCTGACACGCGAAACCCACGTCGCGTTGCCGCGCGTCAGACGCGTGCGGCAACGCCCGGGATCACGCCACCGACCACACAGGCCGAACGGGAGACCTTCGCATGCACCACGAAGAGCCGATCACCGAGTCCAGGACCCTCTCGCGCCGCGCCGCGATCGGCGCGGGCGTCGCCGCCGCCGTCGCCGCCCCGACCGCGCTGGCGGCGTCGCGTCGCTCGCTGCTCACCACCGACCAGCTCGGCTGGGACGCGGCCGCGGGCGAGTACACCCTGCCGCCGCTGCCCTACGCCTACGACGCCCTCGAGCCGCACATCGACGCCCAGACCATGGAGATCCACCACTCCAAGCACCACGCGGGGTATGTCCGTGGGCTGAACCGGGCCCTCCGCGAGCTCGCGGCCGCCCGGCAGGCACAGGACGCGGGCCTCGTGAAGCATTGGTCCCGCGAGGTCAGCTTCCACGGCTCGGGGCACGTCAACCACACCCTCTTCTGGCACTCCATGAAGCCCGCCGGCGAGGGTGGCGGCGGCGGGCCCACCGGGGCCCTCGCGGAGGCGATGCGGGCCTCGTTCGGCTCCGTTGAGCAGGGGCTGTGGCAGTTCAAAGCCGCGTCACGGTCGGTGGAGGCATCCGGCTGGGGCTGGCTGGTCCACGACCCCGTCTCGGGCGGCCTGCTCGTGATCCAGGGCGAGAAGCAGCAGGACCTGATGATGACCGGCGTCGTGCCCCTGCTGGGCCTCGACGTCTGGGAGCACGCCTACTACCTCCGGTACCAAAACCGCCGAGCGGACTACGTCGAGGCGTTCATGAACGTCGTCGACTGGGAGGCGGTGGCACGCCGCCACGCCGCGGCAACCACCCCCTGAACACCACCCAAACCGGGCATCAAACGATCCGATCCCCGCCGGCCACTGGCCCGGCGGGGATTTTTTTCAAATCACAAACCAAGCAACGACAACGACTTACGCACAACGGCCAAGAAAAACAGGCTCTGTGGCTGGCACGGGCCGATTCCTGTGGCACTTTGTGAATGTCTTGTCTCTCTCCTCCTAATTCAGCTGCGGGCGGACACACGCAGCCGAATTTCCAAGCATGCCGGTTCCTCTGGAGCCGGCATGTTTGTTTTTGCATCCAGGCACACCGGGGGCCCCGCTGCTGGACGCCCGGACCCGACGCCCGGACCCGACGACCGGGCACGACGGCCGCCAATTGAGGCTGGCTGGCCCCGACGACGCGGGGAGGCTTGGAACACGTAGCCCATCAGAGCCCAGCGTTGGCGGACGCATCGCCCGCGGGCTCTGCATCGCCCGCCTCGCCGTCGCCCGCCGCCTGGCGGACGAGCCGCTCGGGCAGGTCCGCCTCCGCGCCGGCAAGCACGCCCTCGTCCCGCAGCACCGTGAAGCGCTCGGCACACGCCAGCAGCAGTCGGCGTGACGCATCCGCGTGCTCCGCCGCGACGCCCGGATCGCTCGATGCCGCCGCGAGGCGCTCGTGCGCCATCGCCAGGAGGTACTCGCATGATGCCGCGAGGCGGCGATCGGCCTCGCTCGCCGTCGCAGCCGCCGCGAGTTCGATCGCGAAGCCGTGCGCCGCGCCAAGCTGCTCGATCGCCGAGCTGATGTCGCCGAGCGCCCCCTGCGTTTGGCCCACCTTGCTCGCAGCGATCGCCAGCCGCCGGGCAGCCTCGCGATTGCTCGGATCGGCCGCATGCACGGGGGCGATCAGGTCGCGCGAGCGCACATACGCCGTCAGCGCCTCGTCACGCTCGCCGAGTCGGCCGAGCATGTCGCCGATGGACTCGTGCGCACGCGACGCGGCGTTGCGCGTCGGAAGATTCGCCGGATCGGCCGCGAGCAACCGGTCGGCCTCGGATGCTGCGGACCGGAACGCCGCGAGCGCACCGGGCACCTCGCCCTTGATCGCACGCATGCGACCGATCGCGAGGTCCGCCGACGCAAGACCCGCCCGCGCGAGCTGGTCGTCGGGGTCCCGCCGGGCCAGGTCCGACGAGATCGTGCGCGCGAACGCATACACGTCCTCGGCGTCCGTGAACCGGCCGAGCGCGATGTTCGCGTCACCGATGAGCACGTACGTCCGCGCCAGGCCGTGGCGCGCCGAGGCGTTCGCCGCGTCCTCACGGATCGCGTCGGCGTCGATCTGCCGGGCGTTGCGCAGCGCCGCCAGCGCGCGCTCGAAGTCGCGGGTGCGGATGTGGATGTCGGCGAGCTGCTGGTATCCGAGCGCCAGCGCCCGGCCGGCGCCGTCGAGCGCGCCGTCGGCCGCGAGCCGGGACCGCGTGTCGACCGCCTTCTGCGTCTCGGCCGCCGCGGCGTCGAGGTCACCGAGAGCCGCCAGATCGCGCCCGACCGCGAGCATCGACTCGCTCACCGCGAGCGCCATCTCGCCGTCGCCATCGCCTGCCGCGAGCGCCTCGCGCAGCGCAAGCGCCTCGCGATGCCGGGCCAGCGCCAGGTCCGGCCGACCGGTCACCGCGTGGATGTCGCCGATGCGATTCAGCACCGTCGCCCGCTGGATCCGCAGCGAACGCGGATCGCCCACGCCATCGGGGAGCGTGTCGAGCAGCGAGAGAGACCGCGTGTACGACACCATCGCGCCCGCCGTGTCGCCCAGATTCGGCTGGCCCGGCAGGCCCTGCACATCGCCGACCTTCCGGTACGCCGCGGCGATGTCGATCTGCAGCGTCGGATCATCACCCGCATCGTCCACGAGGTTGTCGAGGTACCCCGACGCGGTCGACACCAGCAGCTCGCGCGCGGGAATCGAGCCCGGCAGGTTCTGGATCTGGTCGTGGAAATCGAAGATGAACGTCCGGGCGAGCGTCCGCACCTGCGTGAACCGCTGCGACGCCCGCTGCTCGGCGGCGACCGCGCGGACGCGCTCGCTCTCGGCCTGCTCGAAGGAGCGCTGGGCGCGTTCTCGTTGCGTCTCGGCCTCGGCGAAGTTCTGCTCGGCGAGCGTTCGCTGCCGCTCCGCCTCGGCCAGGCTCGACTCGGCGCGGGCGCGCTGCGTTTGCGCCTCGGCCAGGTTCTCTTGGGCGAGCTGACGCTGGGTCTCGGCCTCGACGAAGTTCGCCTCGGCTTGCCGCTCAGCTGCCATCGCACGCACCATGAACGTCGTCGACGCGATCAGGCCGATGACCAGCGCGACAAACACGCCCGCGGCACCCGCCACGAGGGCCTTGTTCCGCTTGGCGAACTTCTGCAGCTGGTACTTCGTCGAGGGCGGCCGGGCCTGGATGGGCTCGTCGGAGAGGTACCGCCGGATGTCCGCAGCCAGGTCGTTGGCCGACTGGTACCGGCGCTCCTTGCCCTTCTCGAGCGACTTCTGAACGATCGTCTCGACGTCGCCCCGAAAGACCTTGTTGATCGCCGACAGCCGCGTGGGCTCGTCCTCGCGGATGATGCGCACCGCGTCGTGCAGCATCTTCTTGCGAAGGTCGTAGGGCAGCTTGCCCGCGAGCAGCTCGTACATGATCACGCCGAGCGCGTAGACGTCCGAGCGTGTGTCCAGATCGCCGGGGTCGGCGGTGACCTGCTCGGGCGACATGTAGGGCACGGTGCCGATGAGCTGGCCGACGTCGGTCTGCTGGGTCGCGGTCTGCACGTCCGAGTCGGTCGCGCGTGCGACGCCGAAGTCGAGGATCTTCGGCTGGCCCGTGCGATCGACCATGATGTTCGCGGGCTTGAGGTCGCGGTGGATGATGCCCTTCGCGTGGGCGTGCTGGACCGCGTCGCAGACCCTCGAGAACAGCTCGAGCCGTGCGCGCGTGCCGAGCTTGTTGTCCTTGACGTGCTGGATCAGCGTGACGCCGTCGATGTACTCCATCGCGAAGTAGGGCGTCTCGCCGGCCTCGGTGATCGCCGTGCCCGCCTCGTAGATCAGGCCGATGCCCGGATGGCTGAGCCGTCCCAGAAGCTGCGCCTCGGCGTCGAAGCGTCGCAGCAACTGCTCGTTCACGAGGCCGGCGCGGATGACCTTCAGCGCCACCTTGCGTCGCGGCTGCTCTTGCTCGGCGAGATACACAGAGCCCATGCCGCCCTGGCCGAGTTCCTTGAGGATCCGGTACTTACCGATCGCCTTGGGCAGCGGCGGCTTGACGGGCTTGCGCTTGTCGGCGGCCCGCGTCGTTGACGCCTTGGTCGGCCGGAGCGCGCCCGACGAGATCGGGGGCGGCACGAGCGACCCGGACGAGGGCGTCGGCGTGTCGAGCGTGGCGTCGAGATCGGAGTCCGACGCGCGCGTCGCGCCGGCGCCGTCGCCCATGAACGTCTCGTCCTCGCCGGGCGGTCCCGCGTCGGGCCCGCGGTCGGGCACACGCACGGGCTCGCCCGCGTAGGTCTCGCGGAAGTCCGACTCGTAGTTGTCCTCACCCTGCCGGCCGATGAGCGTCTCGGCCTCGGTGTCGTCGTCGACACCGCCGTCGCTCTCCTTGGGCGTTCCGGCGGTCGAGTCCGATGCGAGCGTTTCCTGGAAGTCGGTCTCATCGCTCCCGAACGACGTCTCGTCGTCATCGTCGGGCACCAACTCCTCGAACAGGTCGTCCTTGGCCATGGCCGCAGCGTATCAGAAGTGCTCGGCGCGACGATACGCCGCCGCGCAGCGGACGCTCACGCCTCGTCGAGCGCATAGCACGCCGCACGATGAGCGCCCTCGCCCACGGGCTCGAGCTTCGGCATCGCGGTGTGGCAGACATCCCGCACCTTCGGGCACCGGCCGGTGAAGGGGCACCCCGGGGGCGGATCGAAGGGGCTCGGCACATCGCCCTTGAGCACGGTCAGCGGCCGGCGGTCGTCCGGATCATCGATCGGATTCGCGCCGAGCAACGCCCGCGTGTACGGATGCTTCGCGTGGGCGTGCAGGTCCTGGCAGGGCAGCTCCTCGACAACGTGCCCCAGATACATCACGAGCACGCGATCGCAGAAGTGCTCGACAACCTTGAGGTCGTGCGAGATGAAGAGCAGCGTGAGCCCGAACTCCTCCTTGAGGTCCATCATCAGGTTGAGCACCTGCGCCTGGATCGACACATCGAGGGCGGAGACGGGCTCGTCGGCGACGATGAACTCGGGCTTGACCGCCAGGGCGCGGGCGATGCCGATGCGCTGCCGCTGCCCACCCGAGAACTCGTGCGGGAACTTGTCGCGCGCGTCCGGCCGGAGGCCGACCTTCGCGATCAGGTCGGTGATGTAGTCATCCATCTGGTCACGCGGCACGATGCCATGGAAGCAGATCGCCTCCTTGAGCATCGCGGCGATCGTCTGGCGGGGATTCAGCGAGGAGTACGGGTCCTGGAAGATGATCTGCATCTTCCGCCGGTAGGGCATGAGGTCCGCGTGCGGCAACGCCGTGATCTCTCGATCGTCGTAGCGGATCGTGCCCGACGTCGGCTCGCTCAGGCGAATGACGGCCTTGCCGAGCGTCGACTTGCCACAGCCCGACTCGCCGACGATGCCGACCGTCTCGCCGCGATTGACGCCGAAGGTGACGCCGTTGACCGCGTGCACCTTGCGCTGGACGCGATTGAGCACGCCGCCGCGGACGGGGAAGTGCTTGACCAGGTTGTTGACTTCGAGGAGCGCCATGGTCATTCGGTCGTCGCGTTCACGGTGAGGTCGGTGGTGTTGACGGGGAAGTGGCACCGGACGGGGCGGGCCGTGCCGTCTCGATCGACAAGCTCGGGCTCGACGTCGACGCACTTCTGCTGCTTGTACGCGCAGCGATCCTGGAAGCGGCACCCCTTCGGCAGATCGAACAGTGAGGGCACGATGCCCTTGATCGCCGGCAGGCGGGCCCCCTGCTGCTTTCGGCCCGCCTTGGGGATCGACTCGAGCAGCGCCTTGGCGTAGGGATGGTGCGGCGAGTGGAACAGGTCCCGCACCGGCGCGTTCTCGATCACGCGGCCGGCGTACATGACCATCACCCGGTCGCACACCTGCGCAACCACGCCGAGGTCGTGGGTGATCAGGATCGTCGCGGTGTTCAGGCGTTCCTTCAGGCTGTTCATCAGGTCGAGGATCTGGGCCTGGATCGTCACGTCCAGCGCGGTGGTCGGCTCATCGGCGATGAGGATGTCGGGCTCGCAGATGAGCGCCATCGCGATCATGACGCGCTGCCGCATGCCGCCGGACAGCTGGTGCGGATACTCGTCGATCCGCCGCTCGGGGTTGGGCATGTCGACGAGCTCGAGCATCTCGATCGCCCGCTTTCGGCGGTCGCGGCGTGAGAGGTCGGTGTGCTGCTTGAGGGCCTCGTCGAGCTGCCAGCCGATGCGGAAGACCGGGTTGAGGCTGGTCATGGGCTCTTGGAAGATCATCGCGATCTTCTTGCCGCGGACGGTCCGCATGACCGGCTCGGGGGCGTGGGCGAGGTTGACATCGCCCAGCATGATCTCGGACTTGTCGTCGATGATCGTCACGTGCGAGGGCAGCAGCCGCATGATGGACTTGCTGGTCACGGTCTTGCCGCAGCCGGACTCGCCCACGATGCCGAGCGTCTCGCCGGGCGAGAGATCGAATGAGACGTCATCGACCGCCGTCACGATGCCGCGATCCGTGCGGAAGCGCGTGGTGAGGTGGCGGACGGTCAGGATGGGCGGCGTGGTGGTCATCGCAGAGCGTTACGAAACGTGCTTCGGGTCGAACGCGTCCTGGAGCGCGTCGGTAAGGATGTTGAAGGCGAGCACAAGGCCGAACATCAGCAGCGTCGCGGTGCCAATCTGCCAGAAGAAACCGATGCCCGCGACCTCCGAGGCAGACTCGCGGATCATGATGCCCCACGACGCGCCGTTCTTGAGCCCAAGGCCGAGGAACGTGAGGATCACCTCGCCCTTGACCGCACCTATGAACAGCAGCGCAAAGTTGATGAACATCAGGTGGGCGGTGTTGGGGATGACGTGCTTCACGAGGATCGCGATGCGCGGATAGCCGAGCGCCGTGGCGGCCTGGACGAACTCGAGCTCGCGGATCTTGAGCACCTCGCCGCGGATCACGCGGGCCGGCCCGATCCAGAACGTCATGCCGAACGCCACGTACAGCGGGATCAGCGAGCCCTCGAACCGCGACCCGGTGAAGGCCGCCGCAAGCACGATGAGCAGCACGATGTTGGGGATCGACGAGAGCGTGGCGATCAGCCAGTTCACGAGCACGTCGACCCACGACCCGAAGTACGCCGCCGCCCCGCCGAGCACCGCGCCGATGAGCACGGCCGTCAGCCCGACCACCACGCCGACCTGGATCGCGATCTTCGCCGAATAGAGCGCCCGCACGAGAATGGATCGGCCCTGGCGGTCGGTGCCGGCCGCGAGCTTGATCGACTCGGCAGCCCGCCGATTCCACTCGGTGGGCTCCGGAAAGAGCGCCGCTGCGAAGGGCTCGATCGCGTCGGTCGCCACGACGATCTCGGCCTCAGTCTGATCGAGCCGAGACTGCGCCGCCTCGGCAACAGCATTGATCGACGCCGCGTCCACCACCGGCGAGGGGAGCGGGTCGGGCAGGTCGAGCAGCGTCTCGAACTGCTCGAAGAGCGCGTCCGTGTCGACCTCGGCGAGTGCGCCGGCGTCGTCGGCCTCGGCCACGAAGGCCTCGACCTCGCTCGCGAGGTCTTCCAGCGCGAACGCCAGCTCCTCGACCATGAAGTCGCGCTCCTCGAGATCGGCCGGCGGGGCTGTCTCGAGGGTCTCGGCTGTCTTGAGGATGCGCTCGGTCGCGAGCACCGCACCCGAGAGGTCGTTGCGCTGGACGAGCAGCGAGTCCTTCGCGCCGAACGCCTCGACGAGCTCGGCGTGCATGACGCGGAGCTCGGCCGGCGGCACGGGCGCGAGTGCCCGCGTGCCCACCGCGAAGTCCGTCAGGTCTTCGGGCGTCGCCTCTGGATTCCGCTCGATGTAGACCATCGCCTTGTCGGCCTCGGAGAGGAACAACGCCAGCTGCTCGGCCCGGCGATCGGTCGATTGCTCGGCGCCCAGGCCCGCCATGTGCCCCGGACCGACGCGATCGGCCGTGCGATCACGCAGGAGCAAGCCCAGCAGGGGCTTGTCCTCGAGGGAAAAGGCGCCCGTGTCCTCGCCGATGTTGTGCACGATGTTCGTCGTCGTCGTCCAGAGCGCGAGCAGCAGGTAGACGCCGACGACCAGCAGGGCCGCGATCGCCGTGCGGTCGCGCTTGAACTTCCGGAACCCCCTCGACTTTCGCAAACGCTTCAGCATCGCCTAGCTCAGCCTCACGCGGGGATCGACCAGCGCGTAGCACACGTCGGTCAGGATCAGGCTGACGATGAAGAACGCAGCGAACAGAGCCGCGAACGCCTGGATCACCGGGAAATCGTTCGAATTCACGGCATTGATCAGCGTGCGGCCCATGCCGGGAATGCCGAAGTACATCTCGAGCAGGATCGAGCCCGTGATGATGAAGGGCAGCGTGATCATGATCCGCGTGATGATCGGGATCATCGCGTTCTTGAGCATGTGCACGAACATGATGCGTTGCTTGCCCACGCCCTTCGACACGGCCGTGGTGATGTAGTCCCGCCCGGACTCCTCCACCATCACGGCGCGGTAGAACCGCGTGTCGTACCCCATCGCGACGATCACGCCGATCGCGACCGGAAGCGCGCAGTAGTGGAACCAGTTGGTGATGCCCGGCTGATACCCCTCGATGGCGAAGAGCTCGAAACCCAGCCTCTCACTCAGCCAGAACGCGCCGAAGAACTGCCCCAGAATGATGTACACGAGGTACGAAACGCTCATGCCCAGCACCATCGCAAAGACCAGCCCGCGATCGAGCCACCTGCCCCGGTAAAACGCCGAGATCAGTCCCGCCGCGATCGAGAGCAGCGCGGTGATGACCAGCTGCGGGATCGTGATCGCCATCGTCGGCGGGATCGCGTCGAAGATCATGTCCTGCACGGGCCGCTTCTGGTCCCACGAGCGATCATCGAAGGAGAGCGTCACGATGTCGCCGAGGAAGTCGACGTACTGCACGAGGAACGGCGCGTCGAGGCCCATGTCGGTCCGAAGCTGGGCGATCTGCTCTTCGGTCGGGTTCTTGCCGAGGTAGGCGTAGACCGGGTCGTTGACGCGCAGCAACGCCATCACGAGCAGGACGATGCCGAGGTAGACCGGGATGTTGTACAGGACGCGCCTGAAGATGTAGGCCCACATGGGTGGTCGATCGCTCCGAGAGGTGCGGGAGGGTCAGCGTAGCAGCGCGATCCGCACCGGTCAGGGGCGCTTCGACTCGTCGACGTCCAGATACTTGAACCAGCCCCAGTACCGCTCCGTAGGCTTGCAGTTCACGAGCCAGGGGTTGATCAGGTAGAACCGCTCGCGTGCGAGCGAGCCGATGTAGGGCACGTCGTCGATGACCATGTCCCGCATCTGCTCGTAGATCGCGGTGCGTTCCGGGCTCGGGGGCATGGTCAGGATCTTCTCGTAGAGCCGGTCGAACTCGGGCCGCTCGTAGTTGGAGTGGTTCGAGCCCGGGGCCTTGTTGGGCGAGTAGAACAGCGCGAGGTTGTTCTCGCCGTCCGGATAGTCGCTCGACCACGCGAAGGAGAACATCGGGGCCTTGCGGTTGTTGGTCGCCTCGATCAGCGTGGAGAAGTCGACGAGTTGCGGATCGAGCTGCACGCCGATGCGCGCGAGCTGACGCTTCATCAGCTCGGTCTGCTCGGGCGTGTTCCCGCCCCGGTTCGCGTAGAACTTGATGGGCGGCAGGCCCTCGCCATTCGGATAGCCCGCCTCGGCGAGCAGCGCGCGGGCCTTGTCCAGGTCCGGGCCGCGAGGGGCGCCCTCGACGCGGTGCCCCTCGGGGTGCCCGTCGAGCTGCGGCGGGATCGGGCCGTCGTACACGATCACCGTGTTGTTGTAGAACACATCGGAGATCTCCTGCAGATCCACCGCGTAGGCCATCGCCTTGCGCAGCGCGATCTTGTCGGGCGTGTACCCACCCACGACCGGGTCGAGCATGTTGAACGCCCGGAAGATGAAGTCGAGCAGCTCGTTGGAGTGCGCCCGGATCCCCTGGCGCTCGAACTCGGGGCGGAGCTCCTTGGTTCGCTTGTCGAACGCCTCCTCGAAGTACTCGGCGGGCACCTCGACGTACCCGATGTTCCCGGCGCGGAACTGCAGCCACATCGGTTGATCCTCGACGAACATCGTGAACTCGATGCGGTCCGCGAACGGCACCTGCTGACCCGCGGCGCGGTGCAGGCGGTTGCGCATGTCCTCGCGCGACCACTGGTCGCGGGCGGGGTAGAAGACTTCGTGGTAGTCGGGGTTGCGGTAGACCGTCAGCGAGCGCTTGGGCACCCAGTCCGAGGCGTCGCGGAGCATGAACGGCCCCGTGCCGACCGGGTTGAAGGAAAAGTCCTTGCCGTAGTACTCAACCGCCTCACGCGGCACGATCGACGTCTGGAACATCGAGAGGATGTACAAGAACCGGTACACCGGCTTGGTCAGCTCGATCTCGAACTCCAGGTCGTTGATCTTGCGGAAGCCGGCGACCGGTGCGTCGTAGTCGAAGCTGTCGCTGGCGTTCTGCTTCTCGGCGTACTCGTCGAAGCCGAGGATGGTGTTCTCGAGCAGCCAGACGTTCTTGAGCCCGTTGTTCTTGTCGACGATGCGCTTGATCGAGTAGAAGACGTCATCGGTCGTCACGGTCCGCCCGACGCCGCCCTCGAAGCACGGGTTGTCGTGGAACTTGACGCCTTCCTTCAGGCGGAAGCGCCACGTCTTGCCCTCGTCCTCGGTGGTCGGCATCTCCGCGAGCAGCAAGGGCTCGATCTTGAAGGGATCGGCGTACTGGTTGACCAGCAGCGTCTCGTACATCTGCACGCACGCCATGTTGTCGTACGTGGTCGAGCCCTGGGCCGGGTCGAGGCTTTTCGGGCCGTCGGTCCGGATCGGGAGTTGGAGCACCGTCTCCTCTTCCGCCGACGCCGGGGTCGGGGCGAGCGCGAGCGTGGCCATGGCCGAAAGAAGGACGAACAGCAGTCGGCGTGGGGTCACCGGGAGTCTCCATGGGGCGGGGCAGCCCCGGTCATCTTCTGTGGCATTTCCGCTTCTGTTGCATTTTCGCCGCGGCTCACGCGGCACGCCCCCGATCGAGATCACCCGGACAACGATCGGCGGCTCGAGATGGTATCGAATCACCGCCACGGGCTCAATCGCGGGGGTGACGTGCCCGTCACGCGGCCCGCTATCCTCGCCGCGTGACCCCGCCTTCGTCTGCCGCAATCGTCGCCTTCGGAAACCCCGCCTTCGGCATGCTCGATTGGGGCGTGCTCTTGGGGTACTTCGCCATGTTGCTCGCCACGGGCATCTGGTTCGCCCGCAAGGAACAAGCCGACACCGAAGACTACTTCCTCGGCGGCCGGCGCATGCCGACCTGGGCGGTCGCCGTCAGCGTTCTCGCGACCAGTCTGAGCGCCGCGACCTTCGTCGGCGGGCCGCAGCAGGCGTACACGGGCAACCTCACCTACCTGATCAGCAACATCGGCATGGTGCTCGCCGCGGTCGTCGTCGCGGCGTTCTTTGTGCCCGCCTTCTACCGCGCCCGCGTCGCGACCGTGTACGAGCTGCTTGAGCACCGCCACGGCACCGGCGCCAAGCAGGCCGCCAGCTGGACCTTCATGATCGGCCGGATCATGGCCAGCGGCGCCCGCATCTACATCGGCGCCCTGCCGATGGCCCTGATCCTCTTCGAGGGCGTGGGCGGCAAGAGCGAGATGTGGCACATCGTCGCCGCGATCTGGGTCATGACCGCGGTCGGCATCATCTACACCTTCGTCGGCGGCATCGCCAGCGTGATCTGGACCGACGTGATCCAGACGGCCGTCTTCGTGGGCGCCGCCATCGCCGCGATCGTGCTGCTCATCACCAAGATCGACGCCCCCATCGGCGAGGTGCTCGACACACTCCGCGCCGCCGAGACGCCCACGGGCGAGAGCAAGCTCACGCTTGTCAGCACAAGCACGGACCCTGCCGCTGCGTACACCATCTGGTCGGCGATCATCGCCTTCACCCTCATGGGCATCGCGTCCTACGGCACCGACCAGGACCTCGT
>CAYQAD010000001.1:13631-24897 GCA_964415125.1 uncultured Phycisphaeraceae bacterium
GGGCTCAGCAGCCTCAACAGCGGGCTCAACTCCATGGCCTCGACGCTCATGAACGACGTCTACAAGGGCCTCGTCCCCGCCAAACCGGAGAAGCACTACCTCCGCGTCGGCAGGCTCTTCGTCGTCGGATGGGGCGTCATCCTCGGCGGCTTCGCCACGTTCTGCGTCTACTGGCAATCCGCCGACGGCAGCACGCTCATCGACTTCGCGCTGGGCGTGATGACCTTCGCCTACGCAGGCCTGCTCGGCGTCTATCTCACGACGCTCTTCACCAAACGCGGCAACACCGCCAGCGTGCTCGCGGCGCTCATCACGGGCTTCGTCGTCGTCGCCCTGCTCCAGCCAAACGTCATGGCCCGCTGGCAGGGCTACGTGGGGCTCGAGGACCTGACGCTTGCCTTCCCCTGGCGCCTCACAGCCGGCGCGCTCGCCGCCACGTTCGTCTGCCTGCTCGGCTCGAGCCATGCGCCCGCCAAGCATCCCGGGCGCGCCGGACACGCCGATGCAGCCTGAGCCCGCCATCTGGCCCACGCCGCGCTCGGCCGACTGGACGCGAGCCGCGTGCACCCCGCCGCCGACCGCACCGCGCGACCTCGAGGCGATGCTCGCCGGCGGGCCTTGCGCGCACTGGATCGACGCATCGCAGGACACCTCCCTCCCCGCCGGCGGCTACACCCTCACGATCGACGCGGCGATGCCCGTACGCGTTCGCCACCACGCGGGCCTCCGCCACGCCGCAGCCACGCTCATCATGGCGCTGCGCAGCAACACCCTGCCCGTCGGCCGGGTCCACGACCACCCCGCGATCCGCAGCCGGGGCGTGATGCTCGACATCTCGCGCGACCGCATCCCGACGATGCGCGAGTTCCGCGACATCGTCCGCACGCTCGCGCTGCTCAAGATCAACCACCTCCAACTCTACGTCGAGCACACCCTCGCGTGCCGCGGGCACGAGAAGGTCTGGGCGGGCTGGTCCGCGCTCACGCTCTCCGAGCTCGAGCGCATACAGGGCTGGTGCGACGACTTCGGCATCGAACTCGCGGGCAACCAGAACTGCTTCGGCCACCTCTCCGAGCTCCTGCGCACGCCCGGGTACGACCACCTCGCCGAGACCCACGGCCCCTACGACTTCTACGGCTTCACGCGCAGCGGGCCCTTCTCGCTCTGCCCCACCGACCCGCACGCTCTCGAGCTCGCGACAGACCTGCTCACCCAGCAGGCCGCCGTGCTGCGATCGCCGCTCTTTAATATCGGCTGCGACGAGACCGCCGACGTGGGCGCGGGGCGCTCCGCCCAGGCGGTCGCGACCAAGGGCAAGGCGGCGGTCTACGGCTCATACGTCGCCAGCGTCGCGAACGCCGCGCTGGACATCGGCAAGCGGCCGATGTTCTGGGCCGACATCGCCCTCAGCGAACCCGCGGTGCTCGACGCCCTGCCGAAGGACATGATCGCGATCGCCTGGGGCTACGAGCCCGATTCGCCCTTCGACCAATGGTGCCAGACACTCTCGAATGCCGGATTTGAGACCTGGCTGTCGCCCGGCACCAGCGCATGGCGCTCCTTCGCCGGGCGCACGCGTGAACGCCGGGCAAACCTGCACGCGGCGGCGCAGGCTGCCGTATCCCATAGCTGCACCGGCCTGCTCGTGACGGATTGGGGCGACCTCGGGCATCGACAGACCTGGCCGATCACGCTCCTCGGCCTGGCCGAGGGTGCGCACGCCGCGTGGAACCCCGGCGCCCCCTTCGATGCGGCAGCGCTCGGCGCAGCACTGTGGTCGTCGCCCGAACTTGGAAACTGGCTCGCCAAGCTCGGCGATGCCGACGCCCCGCTCCGCGAGACCTGCGGCTTTCCCGACGCCAAGGGCAACCGCAACGCGCTGCACAACGCCGGCGCCGTCTTTACCGACATGCATCCCGCCCGCCCCGGCTGGGGAACGCCAGGCACGGCCCAGCAATGGTCGGCCGTGCGGGACACACTCGAGTCGCTGGCAAGCACGCAGCCGTGCGTGAGCGACGCGCTCACCAACGCCGAGTGCGCGCACGCCGCCGAGGTCATGCTGGCCGGCTGCGAGCGGGCTGTCTCGCGCCGAGAGTCCGTGCGCCAAGACTCCTTATACAAAGCACCCGACCTTGCCGAGCGATTCGACGCCATCGCACTCGAACACCGCAGGATCTGGCTCGCACGCTCTCGCCGGGGCGGGCTCGACCGCTCCACCGCGTGGTACCAGACGCTCGCCGACGAGCCCCCTAGGGACGCGCCATGACCAGCCGACATGTCATCGGTTGCATGAGCGGCACGAGCTGCGACGGCATCGACGCCTCGCTCGTCCGCATCGATGGCGAGGGCCTCCACTTCCGGGCCACGCACGTCCGCTCGGCAAGCATGGACCTGGGCGAGCTCGGCGATCGGCTCATGGCGTTCGCGCGCGGCGCCGCGTGCACGGCGGCCGACATCACCCGCATGGCCGCCGAGCTTTCCAAAGCCCACGCCGACGTCGTCCGCGACGCGCTCGCCGGGCAGTCCTGCGATCTCGTCGCCGTACACGGGCAGACCGTGTTCCACGCCCCACCGCTCGGCTGGCAGCTGATCGAGCCGAACACCATCGCCGAAGCGGTCAACGCACCGGTGGTCTGCGGCCTGCGCGGCGCCGATCTCGCACGCGGCGGCCAAGGTGCGCCGATCACGCCGATCGCCGACTGGGTGCTGCTCCGCGCCGACGACGAGAGCCGGGCGGTCGTCAACCTCGGCGGCTTCTGCAACGCGACAATCCTGCCCGCAGCCGCCCCGCCACACGACACCCAAGGCTTCGATGTGTGCGCCTGCAACCAGCTCCTCGACGCGCTCGCCCGCCTCGCGATCAACGAGCCCTACGACCACGACGGACGCGCGGCGCTCGCCGGTACGGCCGACCCCGCCATCCACGCGAGGCTCGCCGATCGGCTCGCGGCCCAGGCGAGCGCCCGGCGCTCGCTCGGCTCACGCGATGAACCCGGCTCGGCCGGGGACGGCTGGACCGATCTCCTGCATGACTGCGTGCGCTCGGGCGACGCGGCGGACGTGCTCCGCTCGGCAGCCACGGCGATCGCAACGGTTGTGGCACAGTCCGAAGTCGCCCAGGCCGATCGCGTCCTTCTCGCGGGCGGCGGCGTGATGAACGCGGCGCTCAAACACGAGCTCGCCGACGCCCTCGCCGCACCGGTCGAGACGACCGACCACGCGGGCGTACCCGCCCGCTACCGCGAGGCGATCGCGATGGCCGTGCTCGGTGCGCTCAGCGCCGACGGCATCCCGATCACACTCCCAAGCGTCACCGGCTGTGGACAACCCGCGCCCATCGCGGGAGTATGGACCGGCGGCCCCTTTACCCCGACCCGCAACGACCAGCATCGCGCGCACACCGACCCATGACAGAACCACCACCGCCATCCGCCAACCCGCAAGCCGAGCTCACCCCGCCACCCCCGCCCGATCGCGGCGGCGTGGCGACGGAGCAGCGCAACCCGCGCACGACCAACCTCCACGCGCTGACCGCCGCCGAGTGCATCGAGGTTATCCATCGCGAGGACCACACCGTGCTCGCGGCGCTCGAGGCTGCGCGCCCGAGCCTCGTCGCGCTGCTCGAGGATGCCGAGCCCAGATTCTGCCGCGGCGGGCGGCTGGTGTACCTCGGCGCGGGCACGAGCGGCCGACTCGGCGTGCTCGACGCGAGCGAGGCGCCGCCCACGTTCCAGGTCGAGCCGGGTCGGATCGTCGGCCTCATCGCAGGCGGCGACTCCGCCCTACGCAAATCCAGCGAGCACAAGGAAGACGATCCCAAAGGCGCCGCCGCCGAACTCGACGCGCTCGCGCTCACCGAGAACGACACGGTCATCGGCATCGCCGCGGGCGGCAGCACGCCGTATGTCATTGGCGGTCTCGCCCACGCCCACCAGCGACCCGCCCCACCGCTCACCGCGATGATCGCCTGCGCACCGATCGCCCGCGAGTCCTTCATGGACCACGCCATCGTGCTCAACACCGGCCCCGAGGTGCTCACCGGCTCGACGCGCATGAAGGCTGGCACCGCGACCAAGCTCGCGCTCAACCAGATCTCCACGACCCTCATGATCCGCGAGGGCCGGGTCTTCGAGAATCTCATGGTCGACCTGCGCGCCACGAACGACAAGCTCCGCGACCGGGCGGCACGCATCGTCACCACGCTCACGGGCCTCGACCGCGCCGCAGCGCTCCGTGCTGTCGAGGACGCGGGCGGCTCCGTGAAGATTGCGGTCGCGATGGTGCGGCTCGGCATCGACCGACCAGCCGCCGAGCGCCGGCTCACAGAAGCTCGCGGCCGACTGGGCGAACTCATCGACGATCACAACACCTCTCCAGCGAAGGACGGATGATGCCGCTGCGAATCGCACAGATCGGATTGGGCCCGCTCGGCCAACGTGTGGCCCTCGACGTGGAGGCACGCCGCGTCGGCATGCTCGTCGCCGCGGTGGACCTCTCGCCAGCGTCGCTCGGCTCGCGCGTCGCCGACTTAGTCGATGGATCGGATAGCGGCGTCACCGTCTCCGACTCGCTCGACGCACTCGATGCGGCCGGCCCGATCGATGCGGTGATCGTCACAACACTGAGCGATCTCGCCAGGTGCGCGGACACCTTCCGTGCCTTGCTCGAGCGCGGCCTCGCCGTCGTCAGCACCTGCGAGGAGCTGCTTTTCCCGCAGCTGCGTCACCCCGAGCTCGCGGCGGAGCTCGACGCACTCGCCCGACGGACCGGCGGCCGGCTGCTCGGCACCGGTATCAACCCGGGCTTCCTGATGGACCTGTTCCCGGCCGTGTGCAGCGGCGTCTGCCGATCGGTCGACCACGTCTTCGTCGAGCGCGTGCAGGACGCGACCACGCGCCGCGTGCCCTTCCAGGCAAAGATCGGCGCGACGCTCGACGACGATGCGTTCCAATCGCGCATCGCCGACGGCTCGCTGCGGCACGTCGGGCTTGGCGAGTCGCTGCACTTCCTGTGCGACGCGCTCGGGCTCGCCGTCGACGACTGGACCGAGTCCATCGAGCCCATCCGTGCGACCAGCCGCCTCGAGTGCGCACTCGGCACGATCGAGCCCGGCACGGCGGCGGGCGTGCGGCAGGTCGCCACGGCCTCGCGCGACGGCCGCGAGCTCGCCCGGCTCGAGTTCTCCGCCGCGATCGGCCAGCAGAACCCACGCGACCGCGTGGTGATCCGGGGCGAGCCCGACCTCGAGGTCGTCATCCCCGGCGCGGTGCACGGCGACATCGGCACATCGAGCGTTGTGATCAACTGCCTCAAGCCGCTGATCGAAGCGGCACCGGGGCTGCACACGATGGCGACGATTCGCCCCGTGCGCTTCGATCGCGGGGACGCCTGACGATGCCGAGGCTCGATGTTGAGCAGAGCTCGGCGCGCACCGCGCTCATCGGCGGCCGCGAGGTGCTGGTGTTTGGCGGCTGCGGCTACCTGGGTCTCAACCACCACCCGCGCGTGCACGCCGCGATCGCCGCGGGCCTCGCCCGGTTCGGCTCCAGCAGCTCCGCGTCACGCGAGACCACCGGCAACACGCGGGCGCACACGGACCTCGAGCACACGCTCGCCTCGTTCTTCGGCACCGAGTCGGCGGTGCTTGTGCCCGACGGGTATCTCGCGAACATCGCCGCACTCCAGGCGCTCGCCCGCACGCACGACGCCGTCGTCATGGACGAGCGAAGCCACGCGAGCCTGCACGACGCCGCACGCACCGCGGGGCTCGCGACGCAGACGTATCGCCACGGCGATGCGAAAGACGCCGGGCGCGTCGCCGGCACCGCGACCGGGCGAGTGATCATCGCGACCGACGGCGTCTTCGCCGCGGACGGCCGCGCGGCACCCGTGGCCGATCTCGCCGCCGCACTGCCGAGCGACGGCACGCTGCTGGTCGACGACTGCCACGGCGTGGGCGTGCTCGCGGCGGGCCGCGGCAGCGTCGAGCAGGCAGGCCTGCGCGGCGACCGGCGCATCGTCATCACCACCTCGCTTGCCAAGGGCGTGGGCGTTGCCGGCGGCGCGGTGGCGGCGACCGCCGACGTGTGCACGGCGACGCAGCGATCCAGCGCGTACGTCTGCACGACGCCGATCGGCCCGGCGCTCGCGATCGGCACGCACGAGGCGTTGCAGATCATCATCGACGAGCCCGCGATCGTTGATCGGCTTGCCCTCGCGTCGCGCCGGCTCGTGGAGGTCGTCTCACGGGCCGCGGGCGAGCGCGTCGGCCACGCCGGCACGCCCATCCTCGCGTGGGTGCCGCCGGGCGGCGAGGCGAAGATCGCTTCGCTGTGCGAGCGTGCGCTCGAGCAGGGCGTGCTCTTGCCGCACGTGTCGTATCCCGGCGGGCCGGCCGAGTCGTACCTTCGCGTCGCGGTCACGAACCAGCATACCGAAGACGACTTCGCACGCCTCGCCAACGTGCTCTCGGAAGGGCTCGCATGAATGCTCTCGCGATCGGGGCCGGCGTCGCTGCACTGCTGGCCGGCTGCACCGCTGCCACCACGGGCGATTCCGAGCCACCGGCTCGCGCCGTGAACCTGGCAGCGTCCATGCTCGCCACGCCCGCGCTTGCGCGATCGCCCGCCGTGATCGAGCCAGAAGCCCATCGGCTCCAGGTGCTCATCGCCGAGGTTGTCCAGCGCGACGGCAAGCCGGCGCTCGAGCGTCACGGTATCCGAGTCGACGCCGAGTACTTCTACCCCGCCAGCACGATCAAGCTCGCGGCCGCGGTCGTCGCCTGCCAGGAGCTCGAGCGCATCGAAGCCGACCGCCTCGAGCACGCGCACGATTCCGGCGTCGAAGCAGAGCCCGACCCGCACCGCGGCCTGCGCGCGCCGATGGAGTTCATCCCGGCATTTGCCGGCGAGACTGCCGAGGCCCAGGACCCGACGAATCTCGAGGGCGGCACGATCACCGTCGGCCACGAGATCCGCAAGCTGTTCATCGTGTCGAGCAACACCGCGTACAACCGCCTCTACGACCTCGCCGGGCAAGAGCCGCTCAATCACGCGATGTGGGCGGCGGGGCTCGAATCAACCCGGCTCTCGCACCGCCTGAGCATCGCGCGGACGATCGAGCAGAATCGCATCACCCGCGCGGTCACCCTCGCCACAGCATCCGGCACCGTCGAGGTGCCCGAGCGCAGGAGCACGTTGGACCTGACCGTCCGCGATGTGCCGGGCTTGGAAGTCGGTGATCGGCACATGAGCCGGGGCGAGATGATCGACCAGCCGATGGACTTCTCGACGAAAAACCGCATCTCCCTCGTTGATCTTCAGGACATGCTCGTGAAGGTCGCGCGGCCGGACATCGAGCTGGGCACGCCGGGCTTCGGGCTGCATCCGGCGCACCGCGAGCACATGCTCGACGCCATGCGCGAGTATCCCCGCGAATCCGCGAACCCGGTCTACGACCCCGCGAAGTACCCTGACGACTGGGTCAAGTTCCTGCTGCCGGGCCTCGACCGCGTCGCGCCACGCGGCACCTTCACCATCTACAACAAGGTCGGCCTGGCCTACGGCTTCATGATCGAGAACGCCTACGTCGTCCACGAGCCGACCGGACGCTCGCTCTTCGTCACGGCGACCGTCTACGCCAATCCCAACGGCACGCTCAACGACAACACCTACGGCTACGACGACACCAGCCTCCCCTTCTTCGCGGATCTGGGCGAGGCGATCGGCCGCCACCTGCACGGCGAGTGAGTGACCGCGCGTCGGCCGGGGCCGAAGCCGCGCGACGCCCGCAACGCTAACCCGCAAGCGAGCACGCGGACTATTCGCAACGAAAAACCCCCGCCTCAGCATGAGGCGGGGGTCGTGGTTGTCAGAGCAGGCGGCGAACCGCTCGGCCGCTTACGGGCAGCCGGCGCCCCAGAGGGCGAGGTAGAACGAGAAGTCCGAGAGGGTCACGCTGCCATCGGGGATGCCGTTGGACGTGCCGTCGGTCGTCACGTCGGCCGCGGGGTCCGAGGCGCCCCAGAGCCCGAGGTAGAACGAGAAGTCCGAGAGGGTCACACTCCCGTCGGGGATGCCGTTGGACGTGCCGTCGGTCGTCACGTCCGCACGGCAGACCGGGCCGCCGCCAACGGAGATCGTGACGAACTGGTCGCCCGGGATCGCGCCGAAGTCGACCACGCGGGGCTCGCCGAGGTTCCCCGCGGGCAGGCCCATGTCGTCCGGCAGCGAGCCGATGACCTGGTTGGAGACGAAGTTCTGGTCGCCGCTGTTGAAGAAGCCCGCGACGCGGATATCGCCGCCATCCCAGCCGATCTCGTCGAGGTCGAGGGCGATCTCGATACCGGTCTGCACGGCCGCGGCGCCCGACGCGTCGGTATCGGTCACACCGGCCACGTTGGAGTTGTCCACGACGATGCGGATGAGGTCGGGCGTGCCGACGGGCGTGATCGTCACGTCGTTGGCCGCAATGAACTGGTCGGCGAGGTTCTGGGGCGCGAAGTTCGTGAACACGTTCGCGAAGAAGTCGCCAACCGGGGGCTGATCGATGTTCGGGCCGTCGAAGCGAAGCACCGTCTCGGCGGGCTTGGAGATGCCATCGAACGCGCCGTAGTCGATCACGGCGTCGTTGAAGTTCGCATCGTTGAAGACGAGCTTGCCGTTCGTGCGGAGCACGGCGGCCTCGGCGAACATGTTCACCGTCTGGCCCGAGATCGTCTGGTTGATCGAGATGTAGTAGTTGGGCGAGACCGCCGAATCGAACGTCAGACCCGGGAAGTTCTCGTCGATCGTGCCGCAGTCGGGGCTCTCGGGGTCGATGATGCAGTCCGGATCGTTCGGGTCGGGAATGGTGACCAGCGCCTCGCCCATGCGGTTGAGCCCGCCGAGGTTGTCGCCGGCGGGGTCGTCGCCGCCGGAGCCGATCTGCGGGTTGTTCAGACGCAGCGAGTTCTGCCCGCTGCCGGCGTCGGCGTCGATGAACAGGTCGAGCGAGTCGCCGTTGGTGTTCAGGTTGCCGGTGATAAGCAGGTAGAGGGTGTTGCCGGCCTGGTCGATGTGGCCGTAGATCGCGTTGGCTTCCGAGCCGAAGGCGATGTTGGCGTCGGGCGTGGTGAACACCGAGCCGCCGATGCCGGCGGTGTTGGAGTTGTCGATCGCGCCGAGGATGCCGCTGGAGATAGCGCCACCGGTCAACGCGCCGCCCATGCCGCTGTTGGACCCGAGGAAGTCACCCGAGCCGCCGCCCGCGGTGAGGAGCTCGGCGTAGTTGTAGAACGCCTCGTACGGATCGTTTCCGCCCGTGTACGCGATCCAGAAGTCGGGCTCGAAGCCCGCATCGAACTTGAGGCCCGGGTTGTTCGGATCGGGAATGCGATCGCAGTCCGGGCTGCTCGGATCGATGATGCAGTCGATGTCGTTCTCGTCGATCTCAAGCAGTGCGCCCATGCGGTTGAGGCCATCGAAGTCGACATTGGGGTTGTCGCCGCGGAGCTGGTTCTGCCCGCCGGGGATGGTGTCGAAGAAGAGCTCGAGCTTGTTGAAGTTTGCCTCGACGTTGCCGGCGATGAACAGGTGCAGGTTGCCGTCCTTGACGACGCCGTACACCGCGTTGATCTCCGAGCCGCCGCCGCCGAATTGGTTGCCGTGGTCGGCATTGCCGAAGCCTGTGATGTTGTTCTGCGTCCAGCCCGCGAGCGGCGAGCCGTAGATCGGATCGAGGGTGCCATCGATGACCGGCGCGGCGTCGCCGGCGCCGAGCTCGACCGCCGTGAACGTGATGAACTGCTGCCCGGGCTCGGCGTCGAGATCGATCTGGCGGGGCTCGCCCAGGTTCTCCGTCGTGCCGCTCAGGCCGCCGATGAACTGGTTGGAGGCAAAGTCGTGCCCGCCGCCGTTGATGAAGCCGCCGAGGCTGATCGGGCCGTTGGCGAGCAGGCCGATCTCGCTGAGCGGGATCACAAGCTCAAGGCCGGTGTCGACCGCGCCAGGATCCGCGCCCGGATCACCGACGGTTTGGGCGACGTTGTCGCCGAAGGCCGTCGGGGTCGTCTGAACCCACAACGCGCTGCCATAGACGCCCTCGTCGCCGACGAGCGTGCCGTCGAGCGCGGGCTGGGCGATGACCGTTCCGGCGATCGCGGCAAGAACCGCGGCGCCCGTTCCAATAGTGCTGTACGACATCTGCTGATTCTCCCTCGCGGCGGGCAAAAGCGCCGCGGAATCGATGGCCGAGCCCCGGCCGCAAAACCGGACTCCCGTGGATCGGCACGTGGTGTGTTTACCCCATGCACAGTACCGCAAGTTACGGCACCGAGCGAGCGTTTTACGCGCAGAATGCGGATATGTTCGCAGGCTGTCAGGTCCGATTCCGCGCGGGATATCGATAACACCCCCGCCCGCCACCGGATCAGTCAGCCGCGACACCGCCCGCCGACCAGGCCCACACCGCCACCGCCCCGGGCAGCACAACATCCACGTCGGAGGTCGGCTCGGTCGCGGGCGTCATGTTGACGACGGCCTCGCCGCCGAGCGCCGCGAGGAGCGACTGCGCCCCAGCGAAGGGCCGAGGGCCGCGGTTGGCCAACGCGAGCACCGTCGTGCCATCGAGCTGGCGGACGAACGCAAACACGCCCGGCTCGCCGGTCCGCAGCGTGCGCACGCGGCCCCAGCGAAGCACGTCGCCCAGGCGCTCGTCGTGCCGCAGCCCCAGCCACGCCGCGATACGGTCGCGCACGATCGGCTGGGATTTGTCCTGCGGGTCTTCGTTCGGCCCCAGGTCCGGCCACGGCGCGGGCTTGCGGTTGTCGGGGTCATCGGCCCCGTGCATGCCCCACTCGGTGCCGTAGTACACCATCGGAGAGCCCATGAACAGCGACTGGATCGCGACGCCCATGACCACCCGGTCGTAGATCTCCGCCGGCGGCCGCTCCCGGCGGTAGCCCTGCCCCTCCTCCGTGTGGGGCTGGGCATGCGTGTCGTACCCGCCGCGTCCCGGGTTGAGAAGCATCGATGCGATCCGCGCCGTGTCGTGCGAGTCCAAGATCGTCATCTGCGCGAGGTCAACCGCCGGATGCTGCGTGAACACGCGGTCGAGCTCGTCGGCAAGTGCATCGGACGTCATCGCCGGGTCGGTGCCAAGCCACCGCACAACCGGGTACGAGAACGGGTAGTTCATCTGCGCATCGAACGCCCTGCCGCCGAAGAAGGACCGCGCGTCGTCCCAGATCTCCGCGACCAGCAGCGCGTCGGGATTGATGCCCTTCACG
>CAYQAD010000001.1:24997-30176 GCA_964415125.1 uncultured Phycisphaeraceae bacterium
CGCGTCGTCCCAGATCTCCGCGACCAGCAGCGCGTCGGGATTGATGCCCTTCACGTGCGCGCGCCAGTCGATCCAAAACGGCATCGCGATCTCGGCGGCGACATCGAGGCGCCACCCGTCCACGCCGTCGCTCGGATCGCCGTCGCCGTTCGGGTCCATCCAGCGCGACGTCACATCGAAAATATGCTGTTTTACGGGGGCAACAAGATCGCCCGTCGCCGTGCGCTTGAACCGGGGCAGGTAGCCATTGGGCTTGTCCCACGCGTTCCACGTATCGAGCTTGCCCTCGCGATCAAACGTGACCTCGAACCAGTCGGCGTAGGGCGACTCGGCGCCGTGCCGGGCGATGTGATCGAACGCCCAAAACTCGCGTCCCGTGTGGTTCCACGACACGTCGATCATCACCCGCATCCCCGCGGCTCGGCACGCCGGCAGGAACTCATCGATGAAGTAGCGGTCCGCGGGCGTCCAGCCCCATGTCGCCGGGTCGGCCGTCTGGTCGTCGCTCGGCGTGTCCGCATCCGTGACCGCCCCCGGGTTGCCGAAGGCCGCGTCGATGTGCCGATAGTCCGCGGCGTCGTACTTGTGCATCGACGACGCGGCAAAGATCGGCGTGAGATAGATGCCGTCGACGCCGAGCGCCTTGAGATGCGGCAGCGTCTCGACAACGCCCTGCAAATCCCCGCCATACCGCCGGTGCCACACGACGTGGTACAGCGACCCGCCGAGCTGATCGCGGTCGAACCGGAACCGCGTCGAGACGCCGTGGTTCCAGCCCGCCTCGAGCTCGTCTGGCGTGACGCGGTCCCACGCCGCGTTCCAAGGCACCAGATACGTCGTCGGCCCGGCGGGGTCGTTCTGCGGGTTGCCGTTGCGGTATCGCTCTGGAAAGACCTGATACCACACCCGACCCATCGCCCAACCCGGCACCGGGTGCTCCGGCGTCGCATCGACCGCGATCGCGGGGAGGACCACGGGGCTCGCCGAGCCCGGGCCGAGCGTCACGCGGAGCGTGTCCGCGTCGCCAACGCGCAGCCGCACGCTCGGCGACGCGGGATCAAACGTCAACGGGATCGGCTTGAGCGGCGCCCCACTGCGCTCGGGCATCGCGAGGCCGGCGACGGGGACGTCGAAGGATCCTGCGACCTCCTCGGGGAGGCGGAGGTCGACAAGGCCCCGCTCGGCATCAATTGCGGTCAAAGTCGGCGCTTTGTCGGGAATGTCGGAAGTTGTTTCGGCCCACGCCGCAACACCGCACGATGCGCAAGCGACGGCAAAAAAAACACTTACAGCCCGCGAGACGTGTAACATGGGTGATTTACCCCAGAAGGAATCTTGCGATCTGGTCGCTTCATAGGTACTTTACCCTTCCCACCACACGCTCTGGGGCCGATAGCACATCGGCTGTGTGGCCGGACCTGCGAAAGGGAGCACCATGTCGATTCTTCACCGTCGGCGGGCGTTCACGCTCATCGAATTGCTCGTCGTCATCGCGATCATCGCGCTGCTCATCGGCATCCTGCTGCCCGCCCTCGGCAAGGCACGCCAGGCCGCCCAGAAGGGTGTCTGCCTGAGCAACACGCGCCAGATGGGCCTCGTGATGACCTTCTACGCGAACGACAACCGCGATTGGTACCCGGTCATGCCGCCGCCCTCGTCGGTCGCCAACAACGGCTTCCTCCAAGGTCAAGCCAACTACGGCGGCGTCGCTGGCCTCTTCAGCCTCAAGCAACGCGGCGACGGGCAGAACATCGGGTTCTACTTCGACAGCAACCCCGATCTTCTGACATACACCGGTGGCAACAGCACGCCGCTCCTCCGCGACTACATGGAGGGTTTCGACATCCTCACCTCGCCCGCGGACAAAATCGACTACTACTACGGCTCACGCGCGCCGGCCCCCTGGGGCGGCTCCCCGCTGCCCGGCTCATCATGGAATTGGGACCTCCAGCGTGCCCGGGCGATCCAGCCGCAGGCACCCGGCAGCGAGCTCGAAGTCGTCTCGTACAACATCAGCTACCTGTACATCGCCGGTTTCAAGACCGACGAGTCCGCCCTCGTGACCCCCGCCCCACTCTGGGGCACAGAGACAGCGGGCCCCGACACCGGCACCTACGCGTGGTACGGCGCGGGCGGCGGCGGCGGTCGAGCCAATGCCAACTTCGCCAACACCGAGCCCGGCTTCTACAGCGAGCTCGACGACTACGGCGACACGGGCGGCAACTTCGTCTTCACCGACGGGCATGCCTCGTTCCTCCAGGGCAACGTCCACCAAGAGTTCTTCGAGACACGCGAAGAGGCCGAGCGCGACGGCCGAAACCCGTCGCCGCAGAGCATCAACATCATCCGCGAAACGCGCAGCCAGCGCATCATGGTCATCGACTGATCAACCTCCATTCGCCGAGGCCGTCGCGGCGACAGCGCCGTGTGAGCCACGCGGTCCACGAGGACGCTGTAGAGTGATGCCGTGAGCAGCACAGGGATCGTTGCCGAGACCGCACGCAAGCCCCGCACGGGGCTTCTGCGTCGCATCGTCACCGCGCAAGAGTCGGGCCTCGTGCTCGTCATCATCCTCATGATGGCGGGCCTGACACTGCTTGGCGGCACCAAGCAGGTCCCCGTGATCGACCGCGAGACCGGGCTCGTCCAGCGCGACGATTCGGGCCGGCCCGTTCGCGTCGAGGTCAACAAGTTCCTCGAGCCCAACAACCTCATGCAGCTCGCCAACAACGCGAGCTACATCGCGATCATGGCGGTCGGCATGACCGCGATCATCATCCTCGCGGGCATCGATCTCTCGGTGGGCTCGATCTACGCGTTGGCGGCGATCCTTGCCGCGATGGTGCTCTCCAGCGACAGCTTGCCGCCCGACATGAGCCCGTGGCTCGTTGTGCCGCTCGGCATCGCGCTCTGTTGTGCGATCGGAGCGGCCGCGGGCTTTGCCAACGGCATCATGATCGTGGGCTTCAAGGTCCACCCCTTCATCATCACGCTTGGCACGATGGCGATCTATCGCGGCATCGTGTTCGTGCTCACGCAGGGCCAGAGCGAGAGCGGCTTCCCCGACGCGTTCCAAGAGTTCTTCAAGGTGAACATCCCCGTCGGCACGGGCAACATATATCCGGTGCCAACGCTCATCATGCTGCTCATCGCGGTGCTCGGCGTGGTCGCCCTCAAGCGGCTCGTGACGGGCCGGCAGGTCTACGCCGTGGGCGGCAACGAGACCGCCGCGAAGTACGCGGGCATCCCCGTCGGCCGGGTGAAGGTCATCGTCTTCACCGTGGGCGGCCTGCTCGCGGGGCTCAGCGCCGCGATGTACATCGGGTACTACGGCGCGGCCGAGCCCAACGCGGGCATGGCCTACGAGCTCCGCGTCATCGCCGCGGCCGTCATCGGCGGGGCGAGCCTCGCCGGCGGGCGCGGCTCGGCGCTCGGCGCGGTGCTCGGGGCGATCATCATCGAGCTGATCAACAACGCGATGATCATTCTCGAGATCGACCAGTCCTACAACCAGATCGTCATGGGCGCCGCGATCGTCGTCGCGGTGGTCGTCGACCAACTCAAGACCAAGGTCGTCGCCCGCAGGTCGGGCGCGTAGACGGCGCGCGGCGGGCGACGCCCGGCGCGAGCACAGTTCGAACATCATCACCGGCCGCGTGAGTCTGACGCCGCGGCACGGACGGAGGCTTGGATATGAAACGCTGGACGATGGGCGTGCTCGCGGTCGCGGGCATGGCGGCGATGATCACCACAGGCTGCGAGCGCGGCGGCGGCAACGGCGGCTCAACCGGCGACGATGCCGGCTCCGGCGGGTCGGGCGGCGGCACCGAGCGCTACGAGATCGGCGTGATCGCCAAGAGCCAGTCGAACCCCGTCTTCCAGGCCGCACGGACCGGCGCCGAGGACGCCGCCCGCGATCTCAGCGCCGAGCTCGGCATCGAGGTCACCATCAACTGGCGCACGCCGGTGAACGAAGACGCCCAGCAGCAGGCGCAGTTCGTCGAGCAGCTCGCGAGCCAGGGGGTCAGCGGCATCGCGATCTCCGTGTCCGATGCCAACCTGCTCACCAGCGCGATCGACTCAGCGGTCGACCGCGGCGTCGAGGTCGTCACCTTCGACTCCGACGCGCCCGCCAGCAAGCGTTTCGCGTACTACGGCATCGACGACGTCGAGGCCGGCCGAGCCGTCATGCGCGAGCTCGCCAAGGCGATGGGCAATGAGGGCACCATCGCGATCCTCGGTGGCAACCAGAACGCGCCAAACCTCCAGGCCCGCGTGCGCGGCGTGCGCGAGGCGGCCGGCGAGATCGAAGGCATCACCATCAAGGACGCCTACTACCACCCCGAAACCGCGTCCGACGCCGCGGCCAAGGTGCAGGAAGTCCAGTCGGCCAACCCCGACATCGGCGGCTGGGCGATGGTGGGCGGCTGGCCGCTCTTCACCACCAACGCGCTCGACGGCGTGCACGAGCGGGCCAAGGTCACGTCCATGGACAACCTGCCCGAGCAGCTCAACTACGTCGAGAACGGGCAGGTCCAGGCCCTAATCGGCCAGGACTGCTACGGCTGGGGATACCAGTCCGTCGTCCTGCTGATCGACAAGCTGCACAAGGGCGAGAACCCCGAGCAGGTCATCAACAACTTCGACCTCTCGGTGGTCACGCAAGACAACGTCGAAGAGTTCCGCGGTGTCTGGGAGCGCTGGCTCAACCGCGAAGACGACTGATCGCACGATTCTCCACGCGTGGGCCGACGGAAACGCCGGGCCACGCCTTTGTCATGACTGGCGCCACACACAACCCGAGCGATCCATCCGCGACTTCGGCTGCGACTTCGGGCGCGGCGAGGCCCGCGGCCGAGGCCGCGCTCGTCCGCGCCGAGCGCATCTCGAAGCGCTTCGGCATCACGCAGGCGCTCGACGACGTGAGCGTCGCATTCCATGGCGGGCGGGTGCACGCGCTCATGGGCGAGAACGGCGCGGGCAAGAGCACCCTCGGCAAGACCATCGCCGGGCTCATCCGCCCCGACACCGGCACGGTGCTCGTCGACGGGCGAGAGCTCAGGCTCGGCTCGATTGACGAGGCCTTCGCCGCGGGCGTGCGGATCGTGCACCAAGAGCTCGCGCAGTGCCCGAACCTGAGCGTCGCGGAGAACCTCTGCCTCCACGACATGCCGCGGGG
>CAYQAD010000002.1:0-29718 GCA_964415125.1 uncultured Phycisphaeraceae bacterium
CAGAAGATCCGATCATTCGATCTCGACGCGCTGCGTGAGACGCTCTCGGTGTGCCCGCCGCCGGCAGGGGGGACGATCGAGCCGCTGGTTGACTCGGCGACCCGTTGGGTTGCGGCGTTGCGCGAAGACATCGCTCGCCTGCTCGAGGAGATCGACGATCCTGATGACAGTGCGATGACGCTGGCGATCCAGTACGTCGAGCTCAAGAGTCGATGGATCGCGCTGAACACGCGGATGAACTACTCGATGTTCCGCACGGGCGGATGCGAGCCGGCGGACATGTGCCGCGGCTCGGCGATCAGCGCGTTGCTCGCGCACATCGAGCCGCTGCTCGACTCGAGCGATGTGGACAAGATCACGGAGTTTCTCGCCCAGCCGCTGAGCGGCGCGGCCTAGCGCGGCGGCGGCCGGGCGGGCGAGACCCGCCTGCCCCCTCGCCCAGGATGCACGTTGGTACACCGAAGCACACCCATTCCTTCACACGAAGAAGAGAAAGGCACAGCCCCATGTCCGACATGGCAACACTTGAGAGCATGGAGCAGCAGCTCTCTGCGCTGTATCAGGAGCGCGAGCGGATCGCCGAGCACTTCGGCGTCTGCGACGCCGACGCGGTCATCGAGATGGTGCAGAGTCTCGAGCGGCAGGTCTGCGACTTCTACGACCGCTTCGGCTCGAACGCGGGGCTGGACGACGCCGAGACCGCGCAGATGCTCGCGAAGATCCGCGAGCTCTCGGGGCAGCTCGAGCCCCTGTTCCCCGCGCGCCGCGTCGAGTTTTTCATGGACAACGACCGCCCCAAGCTCCGCGCCGAGTGGAGCCACACCACCGACCAAGGAGATCAGTCGTGACGATGATGCAATCCAATCCGGGTGCGCCCGCACAGTCCGGCACGTTTGTGCCCGCCGAGCTCTTCAACGCGCTCGCGAACCTCAGCCGGGCCGACGCGGACAGCTGCGACTTCGGCGTGATCAAGCTCGATGACACGGGCAACGTGCAGATGGTCAACAAGTACCAGTCCGAGCTCGCCGGCATTCCCGTGCCGTCGTACGAGGGCAAGCACTACTTCACGAAGATCGCGCCGTGCACGAACAACGGGCTGTTCTTCGGCACGTTTAAGAAGGGCATCGCGGCGGGCCAGCTCAACGTCGCGTTCCCGTACACGTTCACCTTCAAGATGCGGCCGACCAACGTGAAGATCCACATGTACCGCGACCAGGCGAGCGGCACGAACTGGGTCTTCTGCGCTCGCGTCTAAACGTCTCGCCCCTCACGCCCGCTTGATCCGCGAGGGTCTTGCGGGTTTTTATGACCGACCACGACCGCCAATCCGATCGTCGCCGCGCCGACGCGGCGCACGAGCACCTCCGTGACGTGCTGTACGAGCGACTGCGCGGTCGGCCGACGCCCTTGCTTGTCGCGGGCCGGAGCATCACGCCCGGCGCCTCGCTGTGGAGCACGGCACGGCTTTGGGTCCGGCGGTTCCGCGAGCTCGGCATCGAGCCGGGCGACCGGGTGGTGCTTGCGCTGCCGGCGGGGCAGGCGTTCCTTGCGGCGATGGTCGCTGGGCTCTGGGAGCGCGTCGCCCTCGTGCCCATCCCGCCCGGGAGCTGCGGCACCGACGCGATGCGTGCGACCGGGGCGCGGGCCGTCATCGTCGAAGCGGACACGCCGGGTGGGCTCGACGCGTGCGCAGTGCGTGCGACCGCGACGGGCGCGCCGAGTGATGGTCCAGCGCGCCTTCGGCCTCGCGGCGAGGCGCACCCGGACATTGCGCTGGTCATGGCCACGTCGGGCACGACCGGGTCGCCTCGGCGAGTCGCGATCTCCTTTGATGCGTTGGTTGCGCAGGTTTCGGCCCACGCCGGGGCGCTCGGCGCCTCGAGCGACGACGTGTGCCTCTCGGTGCTGCCGTGGTGCCACGCATTTGGATTGGTGATCGACCTGCTGCCGGCGGTGCTTGGCGGGGCGACGGTCGTCGCCGATGCCTCGCTCGCCGCGGACGGTGCTGGGCTGCGTGATGCGGCGCGTGACTATGGCGCGACGCGGCTGTCGGCCGTGCCACAGACCGTTCGCGTGCTCGCGTCGGTGGATGGTGGCATGGACGTGCTCCGCGTGTTCCGCGGGGGTGTGGGGGGTGGGGCGCGGGTGCCGACCGGCGTAGCCCGGGTGCTCGCCGAGACGAGGCTCCGGCCCGGGTACGGGCTGACCGAGGCCGGCCCGGGCGTGACGCTCGGCTCGCCCGGCGTTTGGCAGGCTGGGGCGATGGGTGAGCCGATCGGTTGCGAGGTGCGTGTGGGCGAGGGCGGCGTGCTGGCTGTCCGCGGCGCGGGCACCGCGTCGGGCTGGTTTGCCGATGGTGCGCTGACGCGTCGCGACCGGCGCGACTGGCTCGCGACGGGCGACGTGGTCGAGCGGTCGGGCGGCGGGCTCGTGTTTCTCGGCCGGGCGGATCATCGCTTCAAGCTCGAGAACGGGCGGATGGTCGATGTGCCCGCGCTCGAGGATGCGATCGAGCGACGCGTGGGCCATGAGGTCGTCGTGCTCTCGCGCGACACGCGCACGATTGATGTGATCGTTGTGTGGGATGGCGTGGCTGCGCCCCGGGACGTCCGAGCTGATGTTGCGGCGGCGATGGGCCGCCTCTCGGCGCGGCTCGGGCAAGTCCGGATCGTTGGACAGCTCGATCGCACGCGCAAAGGTGAGTGCGTTCGCACCGTGGGGACCCGCGCCTTCGGCGCGATCGCGGCGTGAGTAGAGCATGTGAGGGAGCACGGCATGGCGGTTGTGGAAGTGGAATCGGCGGGGCCCTCGGCCCCTTGCGAGTCGTCGGCGGAAGCCGTCGTGACGTTCGGCCCGAGCGAGCATGTGACGTGCGAGATGATCGAGCGGATCGCGGATGGGGCCGGGGCTTGCTATTCGGGCGAGGCGCGGGCGGCGATGGTGCGCTCTGTGGGTGTGCTCGAGCGGGCGAGAGAGGCCGGCGAGCAGATCTATGGGTTGACCACCGGCTTCGGGCCGCACGTGTGCTATCGCGCTGATGAGGATGCCAATCGCCAGGGCAGCGGGCTGATCGCGCATCTCGCCGCGGGGTGGGGGGCGCTCGCGTCGCGCGGCACGGTCCGGGCGACGATGGCGGCCCGCTGCCAGGTGCTGGCGCGAGGATGTTCGGCGATCTCCTGCGAGGCGGCCGACGCGCTTCTCGCGGTGTTGAATGCCGATGTTGTGCCCGCGGTGCCGGAGGTCGGGTCGGTCGGCGCGAGCGGTGACCTGATCCCGCTGGCGCATGTGGCGCGCGTGCTTGGTGGTGAGGGATCGGTCGTTGCCGATGATGGTTCGACGGTCGACGCGCGGGAAGCGCTCGCTGGTGCGGGGCTCGCGCCGGTCGAGCTCGCGGCGCGGGACGCGCTGGCGATCGTCAATGGGACGGCGCTGATGACCGCGCAGGCGGCGCTGGGCCTCGCTCGAGCGGAGCGGTTGCTCGCGCACGCCGAGCGGCTCACGGCGTGGGCATATGCCCAGCTCGGGTCGCGTCGGCAGGCGCTCGATGCGCGGCTCCATGCTGCCCGTGGCCACGCTGGACAGGCAGACTCGGCCCGCTGTATCCGCGAGGCGATCCCGCGCTCGTGCGATGAGGACCCGGCCCGCCCGTTGCAGGAGGTGTACTCGATCCGGTGCGCGCCGCAGTTTCTTGGCGCGTGCCGGGACCAGCTGGCGTACGCCCGGCGCGTGATCGAGCGCGAGCTCAATGGCGTCAGCGACAACCCGGTCGTGTGGTCGGCACCCGGTGAGGAGGCGGTGCTGCACGGCGGCAACTTCCAGGGACAGCAGATCGCCTTCGCGAGCGACGCGGTGAACCTTGCGGTCACGCAGATCGCGAACCTGATCGAGCGGCAGCTGGATGTCGTGCTGAACCCGGAGCTCAACGGCGGCGCGCCGCTTTTGCTGGCGTGGACACCGGGTGCGACGAGCGGCCTGGCGGGCGCTCAGATCACGGCGACGGCGATGGTGGCGGACATGCGCCGCGGTGCGGTGCCGTCGTCGGTGGCGAGCCTCCCGACGAATGGGCGCAATCAGGACGTGGTGTCGATGGGCACGATGGCGTCGCGCGTGGTGGGAGAGCAGGTCGATCGGCTCGCGGGGGTGCTCGCGATCCACGCGATCGCGCTTCGGCAGCTCGCGTTCCTGCGCGAGTGCGGGCGTGCGCCCGGGCCGGTGGTGTCGCCGCCGGCGTGGTGTCCGCCGATCGACGGGCTGGAGGAAGACCGGTCGCTGCACGAGGACATCGCGCGTGTCGCGGCGATGTTCCTTCGGGCGTGACGGTGTTGGTGAGCGCCAGCGACGTGCGGCGCGCTGCTAGAGCGGCGAGACGAAGCTGAACGCGGGCCAAGGGCCGATGATCGTGCAGGCGATGCCCTCCGCCGTGGCAAGGGTGTGCAGCTGATCGAGCGCGCGTTCCGCGCGGTCGCGATGGAGGAGCAGACGGAGCGAAGCGCCTTCGTTGATCGGGAACAGCCGCGTGTCGGGCTTGGCCTCGGTCATGGAGGCGACGAGGCGGGCGGCGGTGCGCGAGGTGCTCGGCGAGATGCCGTCGGCCCGGGCGAGCTCGTCGCGGCGGCGCGTGAGATAGTTGTCTGGCGTGGTCGCGGCGCGGCTTGCGGCGGCGGCATCCTCGATGTTCACGGACCACTCGTCGTGCCCATCCAGGCGGTCGAGGAGGCTCGTGAAACGCGCCTCGCCGGCGCGGAGCAGGCGGTGCGCGGCCTCGGGCTCGATCGGCTCGGCGCCGCGGAAGGGCACGCACGCGCACGCCTCGGCGATCTGCTGGACCGCGTCGAGGTACGCGTCGGCGTCGCGCGCGGTGATCGGCTGGGCATCGGGTGTTGCGAGGAGCGTCAGCGGGCCGAGCGAGATCGCGTGCAGCGGCTTGCCGCGCGTGCCGAGGGCGACGGCGCCCGCCCAGTCCGACCGTCGAACGATCGCGTGGGGGAGCATCATGCCCGCGGCTCGGGCTCGCGGGCGGGTGCGTCCTCGCCGAGTCTGGGGCAGAAGGAGTAGGTGGGCCACGGGCCCGAGATGGTGAAGCTCAGGCCTCGGGGCTCGAGCGCCTCGGCGACGGCGTCGAGTGCGCGATCGAAGTGTTCCTGATCTGCTGGCTCGATCAGCAGGGCGAGGTGGGCGAGTTGCCAGGTTTTGTCCTCGTCGCTCGCGATGATGGGACGCTCGGCGATGTCGATGGTGTGGGGCTCGATCGACTCGATTGCCTCGTCAAGGAGCGCGTCGGCGCGGGCGATGAGGTCGGCCTCGCGTGTGTCGCGCCGCTGCTTGCGGCGCAGGTAGTCGGCCCCGGAGGTGGGCGCTGCGTCGGCTTGCGGCTCGAGCTCGCGGCGTATCGCGTTGAGATCGGCGTGCACGCGCAGCGACCACTCGTGGGCACCGTTGACGAGTTGGAAGTACTCGTCGGCGTGGGGGGCGCAGGCATCGACGCGGCTGCGGAGCGTCTCGCGCGAGGTGAAGACGCTGCCGAAGCCCGCGGGCCAGGTGGAGATGCCACGCTGGAGCAGGCGGCGGAGGACGCGGTCGTGCGCCTCGGCGTGCGGCGCGAGCCAGGAGACATCGGCGAGGCGATCCTCGGCGTCGTCACCGGTGAACATCGAGGCGGGCACGCGGCGGACGATCGCGTCGAGGGTGTCGAAGGGCTCGATCGTGATGTCGTCCGCGGCGGCTATGGCCTCGATGCCGGGGCTGGTGCGCTGCCCGGGCTCGATCAGCGCGATGAGATAGAGAAGGTGCGGTTCGTTGGCGGGGCGATGGTCGGTCGCCCGCACTTTGACAACGGGGGTCGTCACGCGGCGGCTCCTTCGTCGTTCTGGCCGATGACCTCGGCGATCGCCTCGCGGATGTCGGCGGCGGTGATCGAGAGCGGCACGCTCTGGCTGGCGTGCTGGGCGCGCACGACGCGTCGGACGGCTGCCATTGCGGCGCGGCGGATGGCGCCGGCGATCTCGGCACCGCTCGCGCCCGGCGTCTGCTTGGCGAGTGCCATGGGGTCGATGGTGTCGGCGATGGGCTTGCTGCGCAGGTGGACTGCGAAGATCTCGGCTCGGCCGGCGGTGTCGGGCTGCTCGAGGCGGATGACCTCGTCGAACCGCCCCGGGCGGAGCATGGCCGGATCGAGCAGGTCCACACGGTTGGTCGCGCCGAGCACGAGGACGCCGGCCAGCTCTTCGACGCCGTCCATCTCGGCGAGGAACTGGGCGAGGATGCGATCGCCGACGGGGTCGGACTGGTTGAGGCCGCGTTTGGGAATGAGCGCGTCGATCTCGTCGAAGAAGACGACGCACGGGGCGGCCTGGCGTGCCTTGCGGAAGATCTCGCGCAGGCGGCGCTCGCTCTCGCCGACGAACTTGCTCATGAGCTCGGGGCCCTTGATGGAGATGAAGTTCGCCTCCGACTGGGCGGCGACGGCCTTGGCGGTGAGGGTCTTGCCGATGCCTGGCGGGCCGGCGAGCAGGATGCCCTTGGGTGGTTGCACGCCGGCGGCGCGGAACGTGTCCGCGTGGCGGAGGGGCCATTCCACGGCCTCGATGAGCTGTTCGCGCACGCGCCCGAGACCGCCGATGTCGTCCCACGAGACGTTGGGTGTTTCGATGAAGACCTCGCGGATCGCGCTGGGCTCGACCTCGTGCAGGCCGGCGCGGAAGTGGTCCATCGAGACTTCGAGTGTCTGGATCGTCTCGTAGGGCAGGCGGGCGTCGGCGAAGTCGATGTCGCCGATGATCGTTCGGAGGCACGCCATCGCGGCTTCGCGGCAGAGCGCTTCGAGGTCGGCACCGACGCAGCCGTGCGTGATCGAGGCGATGTGGTCGAGATCGACGTCGTCGGCGATGGGCATGCCGCGGGTGTGGATCTCGAGTATCTGGCGGCGGCCGCGGAGGTCGGGGATGGCGATCTCGATCTCGCGGTCGAAGCGTCCGGGCCTGCGCAGGGCGGGGTCGATGTTGTTGGGCAGGTTGGTCGCGGCGATCACGACGACGCCGGCCTGGCGGTTGAGCCCGTCCATGAGCGCGAGCAGCTGCGCGACGATGCGCTTCTCGACCTCGCCCTCGACGTTCTCGCGTTTGGGCGCGATCGAGTCGATCTCGTCGACGAAGATGATGGCGGGGGACGCGGCGGCCGCCTTCTGCCAGATCTCGCGGAGGTGCTTCTCGCTCTCGCCGTAGTGCTTGTGCACGATCTCGGGGCCGGAGACGACGAAGAAGCTCGCGTCGGACTCGTGGGCGATGGTGCGTGCGATGAGGGTTTTGCCCGTGCCCGGCGGGCCGTGCAGCAGCACGCCCTTGGGCGGATCGATGCCGAGGCGCTCGAAGACCTGCGGGTAGCGCAGCGGCAGCTCGATCATCTCACGGATGCGAGAGAGCTGGGTGCCGAGCCCGCCGACTTCCTCGTAGGTCGGTGCGGTCGGGGCGCGGGCGGATGCCTTGGCGTCGCGCGTGATGGTCAGCTCGGTGGTGGGGCAGATGACCGCGGCGCTCGCGGGCGAGATCGAGTCGACGATGAAGTCGGCGGCGCGCGAGCCGAAGAGCGTCGCGCGGACGGTGTCGCCGGCCGATACAGCGAGCCCGTCGAGCAGGCTGCCGATGTAGGGCAGGTCGCGCTCCTCGATGGTGCCGGTGGTTGGCGTGAGCGCGACGCGGCGGGCCTCGGCGACCTGGGCGGGTGCGATCGTGAGCGTGTCGTCGAGGCCCACGCCGGAGTTGGCACGGACGAGCCCGTCGAGGTGGGCCCGCTCGTGGCCGCGCTGGTCGGGGAAGGTCGGCATCGCCCGGCAGGTGGTCGTCTTCTTGCCGGTGAGTCGGACGAAGTCGCCGACGTCGATACCGAGTGCGGTGAGGTGCTCGGGGTCGAGCCGGACGATGCCTCGGCCGACATCGCGTGGCAGCGACTCGGCGACGCGGGCCTCGATGGTGCGCGGGGGGTTCTCGTTGGAGCGATTCGGCGTCTTGGGCATCGGTGGGGCTTTGCGTGTGGGGCGGAAGCGGTCTTAGTCGGCGTGCGGCAGGCGGACCTCGAAGATGCCGTTGCGGCTGCTGACATCGAGGCCTTGCTCGTCGCACGCGGTTGGCAGCAGGACCTCCTTGTGGAAGCGCTTGTCGCCCGCGGTGGCGGACACGGTGAGCACGTCGCCCTCGAGCTTGAACGAGGCGTCGTCATCGCCCACGCCGGGCATCTCGATGATGACGAGCACGTGCGACCGCTCCGTGAAGACATCGGTGGGGGGCTCGCGGACCTCGCTGACGGCGGCCTGGCCCTGCGCGTCGCGGGTCACGTCGCCGAAGGGCTCGATCGAGACGCGATCGTTGCCGGCGGCGTCGGCGAGGGTGCGGATGTTGAGGCCCATCTGGTAGCGGCCCTCGCGGCCGTCGGGCGTCTTGAACTGGCCCGACTTCTGCAGGCGCTCGGCGGTCTCGGCGAGATCGGCGAACTTGCCGAGCACCTCGCCGAGGTCGCCGAGAAGCCCACCCATGCCGGTCGTGCCGGGCTTGGCGGCGTTGGTGTTGTTCGTGTCGTGCGGTGTGTTGCTCATCGTGCGTGCTCCGAGGCGTGGGTGATGTTGCTGAGCTCGTCGCCGATGTTCAGCGCGGTGGTGACGACGATGTTCGCGGGCAGGTGCGGATGGACGTTGTGGAGCAGGCCGATGAAGAGCAGGCCTCGGCCGCCCGGGGGCAGGGTCTCGTCGATGCGCTTGGCGATGGCGGCGTCGCGCTGCGAGAGCAGCTCCATCGCCTCGGCCTTGTTGGCATATGCGGTGTCCGGGGGTGCCGTGCTCGCCGCACGCTGGGCGTGGGCGTACTCGCGGAGGAGCAGGGCGGGGTCTTCTGTGCCGATGAGCACGCCGCCGCGCTCGATGAGATCAAGCAGGACCTGGTGGTTGGCGCTGCCGTCCTCGGCTAGCTCGGTCACGATCTGCTCGGCGGCCTCACTCGCGGGCAGCGCGTCTTGGTACAGATAGAGGTTGCTCGCGTCGAGCGACTCGCAGTAGGTCGCGATGCGCTGCCAGAGCGTGTCGATCACGCGCTGGCGCGCGGCCCAGGCGCGATCGCCGATGCGGTCGCGCAGCACGGAGGCGAGGTCTCCCAGGTCGGCTTCGCTGTGCACGACCGGGACGATGGTCAGGTGTCGGGGGGTCATGGCAGGGCTTCCGGTGATCGGATGGCGGTGAGGGGCTGGGGCGCGGTGGGCGTGACCGCGGGCTGCGGCGTGGACGCGGCGGGCAGTGCGCCCTGCGCGGTCGTTTGCTCGAGCGTCGCGAGGCGCGACTCGAGCCGCTCGAGCGCGGCGAGGGTGCGGTCGGCGGTGTCGCTTTGGGACTTGGCGGTCTCATTGCCGAAGACCGGGCTGTTGGCCCACCAGTCCATGCCCATCTCCTTGGCCTTGTCGATGGAGCAGACGACGAGGCGGATCTGGATCGTGAGGAGCTCGATATCCAGGAGGCTGACCTTGACGTCGCCGGCGATCACCACGCCCTTGTCGAGGATGCGCTCGAGCAGGTCGGCCAGGTTGGTCGAGCCGGTCGAGTGTGTCGGGTTGGAGCGGACGACAGCCATCGGTGCGGGTCCTGTGTGCGCGGGTCTACCGGGGAGTTGGTTTCAGAGCGCCCGGCCGAGGGGGCCGAGGTCGAGGTTGAGGTCGTCCTCGGTGAGGCCGAACTGCTCGGCGGTCTCTTTGATCTGCCGGGCCTGGGCCTGCAGCGTGGAGCCGAGGCGCTCGATCTCGTCTTGGGTGAGCGAGCCGGCGTCCATGCGTCGTATGGCTTGGCGCTCGAGGAGCTCGTGGACGAGCCGAACGACGGTGAGAACGAGCTGCGCGAGGCCGTTGGCGACCTGTTTCTCGTCGAGATCGACGCGGCCGGCGCTGCTGGGCGTGCGCGTCGTCGTCGGCTGCTGGTCTGTGATGCTGGCGATGTCGTCGAGCACTGATTGCATGCGGGAGCTATCGGTCGCCGTCCGTCGTCGCCCCAGCAACTTCGTGCATGACACGTGCAGTCTCGACGGAACTTACTAATGCTTGTAACCCGATGTAGACCAAAGGGATGTCGGCCACGCAGAGGACAACCTCGGCGTGCGCGACGACGCCGCGTGCGAGCACGCGGTCGAGGGTCTCGACGAGCGAGACGTCGGCGTCGTGGTTGGGGTCGGCCGGCGGGGGGCCGGCGCGTCGGATCTGACGCCTTCGGCGTGTCGGCGTGGTGGTCACGCCGCCCTCCGCGCCGGCGCGGCGTCCGCGGTGAGTTGGGCGCCCAGCGCGGTGAGGTCGGCGAGCCCTCGCGGCTCGGTGGCGCGCGTGATCTCGGCCACGGCGGTCGTGCCCGCGGCGGTGCGGATCGCGTCGAGCATCGGGCCTTCCCGCTCGGCGAGGGCGGCGGCGAGCCCCGAGCCGCCCGGGGGCGTGATCTGGTTGACCACCACGCCCCCGACCGCGACGCCGAGCTTCTCGCACGCGGCGAGCAGACGCGTGGTCTCGGCGACGCAGACGGTGGTGGGGATGGCCACGGCGATGAGGGATGTGGCGCTGGGCGACTGCAGCATCGCGCGGAGCTTCTTGATGCCGCGGGAGAGTGTGAGCAGGCGCTCGGTCACGCGGGGAAGCTGGAAGACGTTGTCGTACTTCAGGAAGACATCGAAGATCGCGTCGAGCCAGGACTGGGCCATGTCGGGCAGCTCGAGCAGCCTGAGCGTGTGGCCGGTGGGTGCGGTGTCGAGCACGATCGTGTCGTGGTTGCCCGAGTCGAGCAGGTCGATGACGCTGACGAGGGCCATGACCTCGTCGAGGCCGGTGGGCGCCAGATCGAGCAGGTGCTCGAGGGCCTCGCGTTCGTAGGCGAGGCTCGCCGACTCCATGATGCTGTCGAGGAAGTCCTCGAGCTCGTCGGTGTACTCGTCACGCAGCTCGGCGAACTCGGTCGCGGCGTCGAGCTGCATGGCGCTGAGGTGGGGCGCGAGCGAGGTGGCCTCGTCGCCGATCTCGGTGTCGAAGACATCGCCCAGGGAGCCGGCCGGGTCGCTGGAAACGAGCAGCGTGTCGCGGCCCTGCTCGGCGATCGCCGCGGCGATGCTGCTCGAGACGGTGGTCTTGCCCACGCCGCCCTTGCCCGCGACGAGGATGAGCCGGGGCGACGCGTCCGGCAGCCGGACGCCGCCGGACACCACCGGGAGCGCGGGGGCGGCCGAGTCGGCGACCGCGCCGAGGATTGCTTCGGGCGGGGCCGCGTCGTCGAACACGTGCCGCAGCAGGTCGCCCGTTGGCTCGCGTGCGTGCATCGGCACGCCCCAGTGCGTGCGGGCGAGCAGGCTCGGCGAGAGGGCGGCGATCGCCCGGCACTGGGCGTCGCGTCGTGCGGCGAGCGAGGCGTCGGCCTCGTGGGCGATGAGACGATTCACGACGATCTCCGGGCTCTCGATCTCGAGGGCCTCGAGGTCGTCGAGCAGCCGCGCGGTCTCGGCGATGCTCAGCGGCTCGGCGTTGCACACCGGGACGAACCGCGCGCGCGAGCCATCGCACCAGGTATCCGCGACGAGCTGGAACGACGCGGCGAGGTCGTCCACGAACGTCTCGACCTCGTCCTCGCTGTCGTCGCCCCCGAAGAGCGACGACATGTAGCGGTGCTTGCCGAGCAGCGCGTCGATCGCCTCGAACCAGCCCGCGAGCAGATCGGGCATCGAGAGCAGGCGGAGGGCGTGGCCCGTGGGTGCCGTGTCGATGATGTAGCGGTCGGCGCGGTCGCTCTCGAGCCAGCGGGCGAGGCGGACGAAGCACATGAGCTCGTCGACGCCGGGCACGGAGAGTTCGAGGAAGCGCTCGATGTCGTCGTCGTCAAGGAAGGTGCCGCGCGCCGCGATCGCGTGGAGGGCCTGGGCGTGGGCGGCCATGAACTCGGCGTGCTCGGCCTGCGCGTCCATCTCGACGACCTCGAGATTCGTCGGCAGGGTCGCGTCGGCGAGGGCGTCACGCACCGAGTGCGCGGGGTCGGTGGACACCAGCATGACGCGCTGCGAGACGGATGATTCGGCGATCGCGAGCGCCGCGGCGCTCGCTGCGGTGGTCTTTCCCACGCCGCCCTTGCCGCCGAAGATCAGCATGGGCGGCGCGTCGTGGGCGAGGAAGCCGATCTCGTGGTGTGCGTGTGGTGTGGTCACGGGTGGTCCTAGCGGTTGGGCTTTGGGTTGCGTTGGGTGTCGGGTGTAACGCCGGCGTGGGTCGGCTCGTTGTCGAGTGGGCCTGTGTCACCGGGCGTGTCGGGGTTGGTGTCGCCCCCCCCGCCGATGGCATCAAGAGCGTCGAGGCGGTCGAGCAGCGCCTGCTCGCGCTCGTCGAACTCGTCCTCGGTGATGCGCTCGGTTTCGAGCTGCATGTGCAGGGACTGGAGCTCGCGGGTGACGCGGGCCCGCTCGTCGTCGATGTCCCGCTGGGCGGCGTTGTGCAGCTCGCCCACGAGCCAAAGGAATCCCTTGATGGGGCTGAGCAGCAGGTCGTCGACGATGAACATGTGACGCTCTCCGGTCGCGGCGGGTTGTGCCGTATCAGGCTGCGGCGTGCATGCCGAGGTCGAGATCGACGAAGTGGTGGGGGGCGAAGGGGCCCGAGACCTGCAGCGCGTAGTGGTCTCCGAAAGCCGAGGCGGCCGACTTGAGCGCGGCGTCGAACCCGTCGAGCCGGTCACGCTCGATCAGCAGCACGACCGACGCGAGCGATGCCTCATCGGTGGGGTCGGCGTCGGCGCTGTCGCGGGCGCACTCGGTCAGCAGGTCGCGCAGCTGCTGGGCGTGCGCGTGCCGCTCGCCCGCGAGGACCGCCTCGACCCGCCGGCCGATCGCGACCTTCAGATCGTGGGGCGCACGGTCGCCGAGCGATACGAGCTCGTCTCGGCGGTTTCGGAGTTCCTCGTCGATCGCGACGAGATGTGCGAAGACGTCGTCGACGTCCCACCGGAGCGTCACGGTGATCTCGACGCAGCCGGCGACGCTGGCGAGCTGGTCGGCGATGGCGGGGCCGTGCTCCTCGAGCACCGACTCGAGCTCATCGGGCGACGTGGCCATGCCGAAGGCGACGGGCAGCGTGGTCGCGGTCTTCGCGAAGTCCGTCAGCACGCGCTGGTGGGCGGCGAGGTGGCGGCGCTGCGGACGGAGGCGCCCGGCGGGCAGATCGCTCACCACCGCGAACACGCCCGGCCCGCCGAAGGTGTGCACCTGCATGTCGGCGAGGCCTCGCGTCTCGGTCGCGGCGTCGGTGTCGGTGAAGGCGTAGATGTACAGGTCGCTCGTGCTCATGGTGTGGTTTCCGGGAGGTGGCGTGTGTTCGCTCGTGTTGGCAGGCGCTAGGCAGCGTTGGGCGCTTGGTTTGTCGTGGCTGGGTGCTGGGGCTCGGCGTGATCATGCTGGACGTCGCGCTGTGCCGGGGCGGCGGGGGGTGCGGGCTTCGATGTGCCCTGTGAGTGTGGGGCGTGGTTCTGCGGCTGCGTGAGCGAGCCGGGGCGGACCGAGCGGATGAGTCCGTCGGTGACGACCACATCGAGCAGGCCGCTGCAGGTGGCGCAGCGGAGCAGGCCCTCGTAGTCGCAGTATGAGTCGTCGATGCCGAAGGCGTGGCCGCAGTAGAGACAGTTGACTTTCATTGGGCTGCTTCCTTTCTCGGCGAGCGGGCGCCGTAGGTGTGCGTGATGTGATCGAGGGACGCGGCAGACGCCTCGGCGTGCACGGCGCTGGCGCTGGGGGTCTCGATGGTCTGCAGGATCTCGACGATCTCGGACTCGAGCTGGACGATGCGTGACCGCGCCACGTCGGCCCGCTGCTGGGCGACGCGTCGTTCCTGTTCGCGTCGCGAGCGCTCCATCTCGAGCGTGCAGAGCCGCAGGTAGCGCTTGTGGGCGTCGCCCGGGCTCGTGACGCGCCCGGCGACGGTTCGGATGTCTTGCACGCCTCTTCGGCTTGGCTTCGGTGTCATCCTGGGCTCCGTGGTCTTTGGGTGTGTGTTTGGCCGCGGTTCACGCGGCCCGCTTGCGCTGGCTCCGGGTGTTGCGAGAGCGCGAGATGGTCTTCTCGATGAACGCGCGGAAGGCGTCCTCGCCGAGCGGCTCGCCGTCGGAAAGCACGGTCTCGGCGTCCTCGCCGAGGATGTCCCAGGCGATGGCCGCGAAGACCTCGTCGCGGGCGTCGACCTCGACGCCGGCTTCTCGTGTGACGCGCGCCAGCGCGATCGCGGCCCGGATGGTCGGGCGGGGCGCGTTCTCCTGCTCGCCCCGCAGCGTGCGGACCAGCGACACGATGCGCGTCGCCGCGGACGGATCGCAATCGGTGGCCGCCGCGACGATCTCGGCCTCCGTCTTCGCGTCGTAGTGGCCGCAACGGATGGTGATGAGCCGGTCGAGCAGCGCGTCCTGCGTTCGGTGCACGCCGGCGTACTCCACGGGGTTCGACGTGAGGATCAGGCGGAACTCGGGGTGCACGCGGATGTAGCCGGCCCCGGCGCGGGGTGTGGCGAGGATGCCCTCCTCGAGGATCGAGAGCAGCGTGTTGTTCGCCTCGGCCCTGGTGCGGTTGAACTCGTCGTAGATCAGCGTGTGGCCGTTCTTGCACGCGGTGGTCAGGCGGTTGTCGGTCCAGTTGACGTCGAGGGACTCCTCGGTCTTGAGCACGGAGTGGATGTAGTTATCGACGGTGCTGGATCGCCGGTATCCGGTATCGCGCCCGACGAGGTCGCCACCGCCGAAGGAGTCGTTGCCGTGGATCAGCGAGACGGGTCGGCCACGCAGCGCCGCGATGTGGAAGGCCAGCGTGGTCTTGCCCGTGCCCGCCGGCCCGGCGAGGTGCACCGGGTAGCCGGAGGCGATGTAGGCCATGGCCCGCGTGATCGTGCCGTCGACGCGCTCGGTGTGCACGAACCCGTCGCTCGCTTCGGGCAGGATCGTGGCGCTCGGTGCCGTGGTGTGCATGTGGAGGACGGGTTCTGCGATGCGCTGTGTCTCACTCATGGTCGACCTATCGGAAGTTGGTTGCGGTGCGCGGAGCGAGAACACCTATAAGACGTGATATCAGGTGTGCTGCCGCCGCCCGTGTCCCCCGCCGCGGCGACGCGTTGGCGGCCGTGTGCACGACGGCCCGGGCTATGCCTGGTCCGTGCGGCGAAAGCGCACGGCGGGCGCGGGCGTCGTCGGCGCGATCTGGGTCGCGCGGTCGCTGTCCGGTGCGGCGTCGCTCGCGCCGGCCGCCTGGTCCTCCAACTCGCGTGGCGGCACTGGGTCGTCATCGGCGAGCCAGTCGTCGCGCAGCGGCAGCGTTTCGTCGCCGGCGGTCGGCGCAGGCTGCGCTTCGATGTCGTGCTCGTGCGGCTCGGCATCGGATGGCATGTGTGGGCTCGGGTCGACCGGCGGGCTTGGTGTTGGCTCGTCGGCCCGCATCTCTTCGGCGTCGTCAACAACAGCGGGTTGCGCACTCGGTTGGAGAGCGTGTGGTGTTGACGCGTCGGCCGGTACGGTGGCGGGGGGCGGCGGGGCAGTAGTTGCGTCGGGGCGCGCGTCGACGCCGCGGATGCGGAGGACGTCGCTGCGGAGGGCGGCGAGAAAGGACGCCCGCTCGGCCGCGGCCTCGGACGCCCGCTGCTCGCGGTCGGCCTTGAGCTGGGCGCGGAGGGCGGCCATGTTCGAGCGGAGGTCCGCGGGTGTCCAGGGCTCGTCGTTTGCGGCGGGTTTCGACGTGCGTGGGGCGCGGTGTCGCAGGAGACGTGTCGAGGCCTCGACGCGGGAGAGGGCGGATTGCGCCGTGTCAAGGGCCGCGTCGGGCGCGAGCGCGTCGAAGGCGCTGGCGAGCGAAGCCATCTCGGTGCGCACGCTCTCGAGCCACTCGCCCATGCCGGTGTAGAAGGTATCGATCGCCTGGTCGAGCTGGTGGTCTGTGGCATTTGCTCGGTCGCGGAGCTGTCGCAGACCTTCCTTGGCCTCGGCGATGGAGCATCGCGTGCTCGGCGGTGCGGGTTGGTGGTGCATGATGCCTCCGGGCGCGCGTGGGCGGTGGGGCGACGGGATTCAGAAATCGGCCCGCCCGACGTTTCGGTCGAGCGGGCCGGATTGCCCTGCGCCGCGTGTGCGGCGGTGGTCAGGCGTTGGGCGCGGCCGCGGTCGCGGTCAGGCCGATGGCTTCGGCGTACTTGAGGTACGTCTCCACCGACGCGACGACGACGCGCGCTTCGACCGAGAGCAGCTCGATGCCCACGAGTGAGACCTTCGCGAAGGCATCGACGACGATGCCCTTGTCGAGGATGCGGTCCACGACCTCGGCGAGGCTCGAGGAATCGGTCGTCTTTTGGATCTTGGCCATCAGACAGTCCTTTCAAATGGGCCGCCATTGGCCCGTTTCACCACCCGGAGACTGGATGTCGCGTGGCGTGCCGGGCGCACGCGGAGCGAGCCGCGGCACGCCCGCAGCGCCCGCACTATCGGCGGCGCGTCGTGGGCACTTCGAAGCCGTCGGACGCCGATGTCCCCGGCCGAAGGGAAGCGCGTGTCGCCTGTGCCGACACCGGTCGGACGTGCGGGGGGCACGCGCGCAGCTCTTTCACGCCGACACGGTTGCGGGTGTCAACGCGGATCAAGACGAGCGGGTTGGACCCCGATAGCCCGAGGACCTTGAAAGAGCGATCGCGATGAGTGACATGCACAACGAGCACGAGAACGACGCTGTCAATCCGCTGCCGCCGTCGGCCTTTCGGCGGGCGGACATCCCGGCCGAGGATGCGCCGGCGCCGAGCGACCCCGAGGCCGTGGATCCGTCGGCCGGCGCGATCGACGCGGAGCCAAAAGCGCCGGTTCTCAGCGAGCCGGTGCCCAGCGAGACGGTCCTCAGCGAGCCGGGCCCGGACGAGGTCGACGCTGTTGATATGCAGAGTGCCGACGACGCAGCTGGTGCGGAGGACGCGGCCCCGGTGCCCAGCGACCAACACGTTCCCGATGACGCCTACGCGACCGAGGAGGCCCTTCGAGGCGACCTCGCCGACCAGTTCGACGCGGGTGACGCGGGCGACGGACTCTCCGCGTTGGATTTCGAGAGCGAGATGCTCGAACTCGCTGCGACGACGCGGACGAGCCCGGCGGCAGCCGCTGATACACCACTCGCGTCGACCGACACGGTGGATGAAATCGACGACGACGGCGCTGCGGCGGCGGAGGAACCACTCGCCGAGCATGGTCCCCCCGCGATCGACAGCCCACCCGAGGATGCCGGCGCGGTGGGTGTGGATGATGCTGTCGACGAGATCGATGGCGATGTGTCAGACGGCGAAGCGCCCGAGGGCGATGTCGCGGTCGTTGCCGAGGCTGCGCACGACGCGGCGGAGATGGATGAAACCTCCGAGCCCTGCGCCCCTGAGATAGAGGCAGAGGTAGAAGCTGAGGGTGATGTCGGGGTGGACGTGGCAGTTGCCGCTGGTGCTGGCGAGGCCATGTCGTCCGCCGCGGAGCTGGAGTCGTACCTTGCTGACGAGCTCGGCGCGATGGCGCGCGAGTGCGATCGGCTGCGTGCTGCGGTGGCGGCGAGTGACACGGCGGCGGCCGGTTCGCTCGGCAACGAGCTTGCCGTGGCGACCGGTCGGCTGGCGATGTTCTTCGGGCAGGATCGTCTCGCCGAGATCGGGGCGGCGCTGCAGACCGCCGCACGCGGGGCGGCCCCGCACATCGAGGGCGAGGCGGCCGAAGGCGTCACACAGCGCATCGCGTTGCTCGCCAGCCTTCTCGCGAGCGCGGATCACGTGGCGGTGCTCGATCGGTGGAACCTCTCGCTGCTGCGCGAGCGGATCAACGCGTGCATCGCGGGGTCGGTGGCGCACGACGAGGGTGTCGGCCTGGCCGATCTCGAAGCGCTGTACACGCACGACGAGGTGCTGGCCGGCATGCCGGATCTGAGCTGCCCGGCCGCGTTCGACCCGGCGGCTGTGGCCCCTGAGCTGGACTCGATGGAAGCCGACGCCGATCTTGAAGACGACGGCGAGACGACGGCCGCGATCGAGGCGGAGTCTCCGCCCGCGATGCCGCAGACGCCGGACGCCACGGAGGTCGCCAGTGACGCGCAGTCGCTGGGCGAGCCACAGATGCTTGACGTGTCGCAGATGCCCGACATGCCAACGGCACCCGCGATGCCAGACATGCCAGACATGCCAGACATGCCCGAGATGCCCGAGATGCCAGGCATGCCGGACATGCCCGGTGCGCCGTCGATGCCCGGGATGCCCGACGCGGCGGACGATTGGGGTAGTGCGCCGCTCATGCTGCCGCCCGCGGACATCGAGAAGTTGCTGGCGGCGATCCCGCGGGTGCGCGCCATCGCCGAGGAAATTGATCCGATTCTGAATGATGCGTCGGACTTCACCGGCCGCGCCGAGGCGGCGCCGAAACTCGTCGCTGCAGGCGAGCGCGTCGCGTCGATCGCGGGTGATTTCAACCTTTCCACCCTCTGTGGGCTGGGCGAGCTTGTCGCGAGGACTGGTGGGCGGCTCGGTGGTGTCGGCTCGCGGTCCGATGATATTCCCGACGCGTTGCTGCCCGAGCTGTTTCTCCGGCTGCGCACGATCGCGGAACTGTTCGATCAGTATTGCGCGGCGCTCGAGGTGGGGATGGAGCTGAAGTGGCCGCTGGAGACCATGCGGCGGCGGATCGATCTGATGCTCTCGGGCAAGTTCCTGCATCCCGAGCTCGTGGAGTGGCACCGCGGCGAGATCGACCGCGTGATCGAGCTCGACGGCATCACGGAGGGCGTCGAGCCGTTGCCCACGCCGCCGACCGAGGTGGGCGAGGGGCCAGCGGCGGGCGCAGCCGCAGTCGGAATGAAGAAGCCGACCGAGGAGACGATCCGCATGTCGCGCACGCGGCTGGAGGAGATGCTCGACCTCGTCCGACAGCTGGTGCTCAACAAGAACCAGGTGTACAGCCTCGCCGAGCGTGCGCGGGTCGGCTCGCTCGATGGGCTGGCTGGCGAGCAGCTCGGCACCCGCGCCGCGGAGTACGCCCGGCTCGTCGGTCGGCTGCAGGAGTCGCTCTCGGATGCACGCTTCCAGCCGATCGGCATGGCGCTCGAGCGCTTCGAGCGGCCTGTGCGTGATGTCGCGCAGCTCAACGACCGCGAGGCCAACCTCACGATCACGGGCGGGAGCACGGGTATCGACAAGTTCGTGCTCGACGCGATCGCCGAGCCCATCGGCCGGATGCTGCGGTTCGTTGCCGGGCACCACATCGAGCCGGCCTCGGTCCGCGAGGCGGCCGGCAAGCCGACCGCCGGCTCGGTCCACGTGTCCGCGATCGACCTTGGCACGCACATCCTGATCCGCATCGAGGACGACGGGTACGGCTCGACCGACGAGCGCCTGCGCGAGCGTGCCAGTGTGTTCGACCATGTGGAGCCCGGCGAGCTCGACGCGATGCCGACGGAGGCGCTGGCGCTGCTCGCCTTCGAGAGCTGGCACGCCGACAGCGATCTGGCTGGCGTCGCCGAGCAGGTGCGGGCGGCTGGCGGCTCGCTCCGCGTGTCGCACGCCGAGGGCCGGGGCACGACCATCGAGGTGCTCTCGCCGATCCGCGGCGCGGTGATCGACGCGATGCGTGTCGAGATCGGTGGCGAGATCTACGCGGTGCCCGTCCGCGCGGTCGTCCGCATCGTCCGGGAGCGCGACGTCGACGTGCACACGATCGGGCAGAGTGCGGCTGCACGGATCAGCGGCGGCGTGGTGCCCGTGGTCGACTGCCACGCGAGTCTCGGTGCCCAGGAGGCATCGGCGGATCCGGCGTTGGTTGTCGTCGCGGTCGATGGCCGGTCTGTCGCGCTTCGCGTGGACAAGGTGCTGGGCGATCAGGAGGTCGTGATCGACCAGACGGGCCTGGCCGACGACGAGCAGGGGCCGTTCCTCGGCGCGACGATCGAGGACGACGGGCGCGTGGCGTTCGTCATCGACGTGGATCGCCTGTCGCGGCTGCACCAGCACGGCGACGAGGCGGATCAGCCGGACGGGGCGTTCGCCGGCGATGTGACGTCGGCAGAAGCCGCGTAGCGGGCCGCGCGGCTAGGCAACGAAATACGACACGCACGCTCGCGCCTTCGGTCTGAGCTCGGCACGTGTGTTGCCTTGCGGTGGTGACGTTGGGTGCGACTAGGCCGCCCGGCGGAGGCGACCGCTCGCGTTGCGGAGGAAGACCGACGCATCGGCGGCGGCGAGCGGGCGTGAGAAGAAGTAGCCCTGGGCGAACTCGCAGTCCATCGCCTGGAGCTGGGCGAGGTGCGCTTCGGTCTCGACGCCCTCGGCGACGACCGCGAGGTCGAGATGCCGTGCGAGCGAGACGATCGAGCCGACCACAGCCGAGAAGGCTCGGCCCTGCTCGAGGCGGGCGATGAAGGTCCGGTCGATCTTCAGCACGTCGATGGGGAACTGGTGCAGGCAGCTCAGCGAGGAGTGCCCGGTGCCGAAGTCGTCCATCGCGAGGCGGAAGCCGAGCTCGCGGACGCGGTCGAGCACCGCCGAGATCGACTCGCAGTCGTGCATAATCGTCGACTCGGTGACCTCGAGCTTGATCGCGTCGGTGGGGAGGTTGTGCACGGCGAGCGCCGATCGGAGCTCGTCGAGAAACGCGGCGTCTACGAGTTGCCGCTTGGAAACGTTCACGTTGACGCTGATGCCGTCGTCGGCGAGCCCCAGGTCGCGCCATGCTCGCAGCTGGGCGGCCGCCGCGCGGAGCACCCACATGCCGAGCGGAACGATCCGTCCTGTGGTCTCGGCGATGTCGATGAACATGTCGGGCGAGACCGGGCCGCGCGTCGGATGGTTCCATCGCACCAACGCCTCGAAGCCGGTCGGCAGCCCCGTCGCGAGCGAGACGATCGGTTGGTACACCACCGCGAACTCGCGATCCAGATTGGCGTGCATGATGTCCTGCTCGAGCGATCGCAGCTGGCGCACGCGGCCGTGCACCGCCGCGTTGTACCGGCAGACGGTCCCGGCGGGAGCAACCCGGGCGGAGGACAGCGCCGCGTCCGCGTTGGCCAGGATGGCCTCGGCCGAGCGAACACACACGCCCTCGTCGTCTGGAAGATCCGCCGATGTCGTCATGCCGATCCGCGGGACGCAGGTGATGTGGTGCTCGCCGATGTCATAGGGAACGAGGAGGGCCTGCGCGATGCGTGTGGCGATCGTGTCCGCGTCATCGTCGCTGGCGATGCGTTGGAGGAGCACGGCGAACTCATCGCCGGAGAAGCGCGCGACAACGTCGTGGCTGCGGACCGAGTCTCGAAGACGATCGGCGACGGCGCGCAGCAGGTCGTCGGCCGCGTCGTGCCCGAACATCTCGTTGATGGTCTTGAACCGATTCAGATCCAGCAGCAGCACGGCAAACGTGTCGGCCGGCCCGTCGGCGCGCGCGGTGTCTTCGCAGAGGGTGCGGAGCGTCTGGACGAAGTGCTCTCGGCGTGCGGCACCGGTCAGCGGGTCGCCTCCGATGGTTTCGGGCGCGGTAGACGCCGCGTGCGTGAAGGCGGTGATGTCGACGAGCGAGCCGGCGATCTCGGCGCCGCGCTCGCATGCGACGGCTCGCAGCCGGAGGACACGAGTATCCCCGTCGGGCAGCACCACGCGGAGGTCCATCTCGCAGACCTCTATCTCGCCCGCGCTCAGCCCCGCCAAGCGGGCCTGGAACTCGGCGAGGTCGGATGAGAGCACCGGGGCGAACAGCAGATCGACGGAGCCGTGGCTTGCGCCCGAAGACCGTCCCAGCATCTCGGCGCAGCGCGGCGAGAGCCAGACGCGATCGGTCGATCGCTCCCAGCACCATCGGCCCTCCTGGGCTGCGAGCTCGAGGAGCGTGGGATCGGCCGCGCGGGGGTCGGCCGGCGCATTGTCCTCTCGCATCGCCATGGGCTGCGACGCTGGTGCTCGCTCGTCACCTGAGTTGGTCATGGGCTCGTGCCTTCCTCTTCGCTCACGAGCAGGAGGTATCGGCAGCCCTTCTGCCAAGGTCCACGCTCGGTGCGGCGGGCGGCAAGATCGGCACGGCCCGTGTCCCCTCGTGGGGTGAGCAGGGTCGGCCGATGGTGCGTCGGTTGGCGGGCGCGTGTCGTCTGCGTGACGGACAACGATCGCCCGCGTGGGCTAGGGTTGGCGAGGTCCGAGATATCCGAGTTCATTTCTTACGCAGGCGCGCACATGTCCGATACGGCAACGCACGGTCTCCACCTCTCCATCACCGGCATGCACTGCGGCGGCTGTGCCGCGAAGCTCGAGAAGGCACTGGGGGCTCTGCCCGGCGTGCACCGCGCCGAAGTATCGCACGCGACCGGGCGTGCATCGGTCGAGTGGAGGCGAGCGGCGGATGTCGACGCCGAGCGGGCTGTCGCAGCGATCGAGTTGGCGGGTGACTACCGCGCCGCGGCGCTCCAGAGCGGTGCCGACGAGGCCGAGCCGCCCGCCGCCGCCGTCGCGACGGAGTCGGCTCCAGCGGAGAGTCTCTACCCGCTCTTCCTGATCGTCGGCTTCATCGCGGGCGTCACGGCGCTGGTGGCCCACGCCACGGGCACGTGGGCGCTCGAGCCCATGATGCGGCACTTCATGGCCGGCTTCTTCATCGTGTTCTCATTCTTCAAGCTGCTCGATCCGCCCGGGTTCGTCTCGGCGTACCGCGGCTACGACATCGTCGCGGCCCGGGTCCCCGCCTGGGGCTGGGTCTACCCGTTCGTCGAGCTCGGGCTCGGGGTGGCGTACCTGCTCGCGCTCGCGCCCGTGGCGACCAATGCCGTCACGCTCGTGCTCATGCTCGTGGGCGCGGTCGGCGTGCTCCGGGCGCTGCTCGCTCGACGCACGATCCGCTGCGCGTGCCTTGGCACAGCCCTCAACCTGCCGATGACCAAGGTCACGCTTGTCGAGGACCTGACCATGGCCGCGATGGCGGCGGTCATGCTGTGGATGCTGCTGGCGGGCTGAAGCGCCGCTGGCCCGTAACAAGACCGCGCTGCTTACGAGTCCACAACGCGTGCGGGCCCACAAGCAGCGCGGTCGGATGGAAGCGGAGAGAGGGGGATTCGAACCCCCGAGCCGGGTTGCCCCGACTACACGGATTCCAGCCGTGCTCCTTCAGCCGCTCGGACACCTCTCCGGGAAGGGACGGGAGTGTATGCGCCCCCGGGCGTTCGCGTCATGCCCCGCGGCTGGCGGGACGGCTCGGCTGCTTGGGCCCGCTGGCGAGCCCGCCGACGACGATGGGCAGCGTGACCGCGGCCGCGATCGCGCCGCCCGCGACGACATCGCTCGGCCAGTGCGCCCCGAACAGCACGCGCGTGCAGCCCACGCCGACCATGACGGGGATCGTGACGATCCAGAGCCGCGGGTACACGACGCCCAGAAAGACGCCCAGCACCACCGCCGCCGCCGTGTGGCTCGACGGCATCGACCAGAGATCCGAGCTGATCCCGCCCCAGAGCTCCCACCCGTGCCGGACGCCCTCGCCCTCGCCGAGCGGGTAGCCGCCCAGCGGTCCCGGGAACACGAGCGGATCGTCGAACTTCGGCCTGGGCCGACCGATGAGCATCTTGCCGATCTGAACGATCAGCCATGTCGCGACCGCCGCGGCGGCAAGGTCGAGCAGGCGACGCACGCGCGAGGGGTCCAGCCTCCAGATGAGCAGGGCCGAAAGCACCAGCGAGACCGGCGCGCCGAACTGCCCCAGCACCACCAGCTCGCGACGCACATCGCCGCCCAGCGGCAGATCGCGCGCGAGGGCGAGCAGCGCCGCGTCGAACGGAATCAGGGCGATCGCGCCCACGACGCCGAGGCCGAGGATCACGAGCGATCGGCGGCCGACACCGGGAGCGAGCTTGGGCGTGACGTCGGCCGTGATAGAGTCTGGCGAGTCCATGCACACCTCCCGCGAGCCGCCCGCGCGTGCCCGCCGATGAGCCTATCCCTGCCGAGCGAGACCCGCCCCATCAAAGCGCACGCCGCCGTCTGGCGTGCCCGCGCCGCCCGCGTGCTGGGGGCCGTGTCGCTCGTGGTGCTGTGCGCTGTGGTGATGGTGCCCGGGCTGACCTCGATCGGGCCGATCGATCGCGACGAGTCGCGGTTTGCCCAGGCGAGCCGGCAGATGTTCGAGTCGGTCGCGCTTCCCGACGCGGCGAAAGACCCGGCGATGCACTCGGGCGGGCTTGCGGTGCCGATGGTGGGCGATCGCCCGCGGGTGAACAAGCCGCCGCTGGTGTACTGGTTGCAGACCGCGTCGGCCGCCGTGTTCGCGCGGGGCGACCCGCTCGCCGACGCGATCTGGATGTACCGCGTGCCCTCGGTCGTGTGCGCCGCACTCGCGGTGTTGCTGACGTGGCGCATTGGAAGATCCATGACCGACGCGCGGGTCGCGTGGCTCGCCGCCGCGATGCTCGCGGTCTGCCCCGTGGTCGTCTTCGATGCCCACCAGGCGCGCGCCGATCAGCTGCTGCTTGCGTGCACGACGCTCGCCATGCTCGGCCTGTGGCTCGTGTATCGGCACCCGGCGCAGCGGTGGTTGGGCCCCGGGGCGCTCTGGCTCGGCATCGCGCTGGGGCTGCTCGCCAAGGGCCCGATCACGCCCATGGTTGTCGCCCTGACAGCCCTCGCCCTCTGCCTCGTTGGTCGAGAATGGCGCTGGCTGAAACGCACCCGGCCGATGCTCGGCCTGATCGGCGTGGCGCTGCTCGTCACGCCCTGGGTCATCGCGGTGGGGGAGCAGCTCGGCTGGCACGAGATGGCCCAGCTCGCCTACGACGAGACGCTCGGCCGGGCGTCGAGCCCGAAGGAGGGTCATTGGGGGCCGCCGGGCTACCACCTCGTGCTGCTGCCCGCGCTGTTCTGGCCCGGCTCCTTGCTGACCGCGTTCGGGCTGGGTGTGGCGGCACGGCGGGCGGTGTCGCTGCCGTCTCTTGGCAGCCGGCGAGCGCGGTGGCGCGCCCGCGTGCCGCGGGACCGCGCCATGCTCTTCCTGCTGTGCTGGATCGTGCCGAGCTGGATCGTCTTTGAGGCCTCGAGCACGAAGCTGCCGCACTACACCCTGCCGCTCTACCCGGCGATCGCCCTCGTCTCGGCGCGTGCCGTGCTCGCGGGACCCGTCGTGTGGCGCCGGCTGAAGCGCCTCGATCGCGTCGGGTTCGGCGTGTGGGGCGCGATCGGCGTGCTGCTGCTGTGCGGCCCCATCGTCGCGGCGGGCGTCTTGCTCCTGCCGACCGATGCCGGTCGCGCGGGTGTGCTCTTCGCCGCCGGTCTCGGGGCAGCCGCGGTCACGCTGCGCTCGACCGCCAGCGCGATCCGGTGCCACGTTGTGCGCGCGCAGCTCGCCGCGCTGGCGGTGCCCGTGATCGTTGCGCCAGCGATCTTTGGGCTCCTGCTGCCCGGCGCGATCGGTCGGCCGAGCGTCGACGCGATGCGGGCCGTCCACGCTGTGGACCCCGCGGCTGAGCGCGCGCTTGCGGCGGTGGGGTACCACGAGGACAGCCTCACGTTCCTCTCGCGGGCTCGGGCCGAGCGCATCGGGGCCGAACAGGTCGATGCGTGGCTCTCCGAGCACGAGGGCGGCCTGGTGCTGCTGCCCAAGTCGCTGCTTGCCGAGTTCCCGCGGCTCGAGAGCGTGGCGTTCGCAACCGGATTCAACGTGGGCACCGGGCGATTCGTCGATCTGGTGCTCTGCCAGCGTGCGGGGGCGAAGCGCGGGGGCGATGCGCCATGACAGACCCGAACTCGAACCCGGCGCACGTCCAGCCGACCGGCATGCTGCTCATCGACAAGCCGCTCCGGCGGACGTCGATGGACATGTGCGCCCTCGTGCGCGCGCGGCTTCGTCGCGGCGGTGCGCCCAAGCGCACCCGCGTCGGGCACGGCGGCACGCTCGATCCGCTCGCGACCGGCCTGCTCGTCATCCTCACCGGCAAGGGCACCAAGCTCACCGAGCGCATCATGGTCGGCGACAAGGACTATGTCGCGACCGTCGACCTCGCGCACCGCTCGGCGACCGACGACGCCGAGGGCGAGCGGGAGGCGGTGCGCGTTGCCCGCGAGCCCAGTGTTGCCGACGTCGAGAAGGCGCTCGATGCCTTCCGAGGCACGATCATGCAGACGCCCCCGGCGTACTCGGCGATCAAGGTCGACGGCAGGCGGGCGTACGCGGTCGCCCGCTCGGGTGAGGCGCCCAAGCTCAGCGCGCGCCCGGTGCAGGTCCACACGCTGGCGATCGAGGCGTACGAGTTTCCAGAGCTCCGGCTCGCGATCACGTGCGGCAAGGGCACCTACATCCGCTCACTCGCCCGCGACATCGGCACGGCCCTCGGCACGGGCGGCATGCTGACCAGCCTCCGCCGCACGCGCATCGGGAGCTTCGACGTGGCGGCTGCGGTGACGCCGGATCAGCTGCCCGCCGAGATGACCGCCGAAGACCTGCTGCCGATTCCCGCGACGCTCAGCGACCCCGGCTGATCGCCGACAGTGCCTCGGCAAGCCCCGCGTCGTGCGCACGCCACTCGATGGTGCCGCCCGCGATCGTCGCATCGCCCATGTCGAGGATGCGGAGCACCGCGCCGTGGCGGGCGTCTGCGAGCAGGCCCGGCAGATCGGTCGTTCGGCTCTCGAGGCGTTGGGCGTCGAGCGTGAGGGTCTGGATGCCAAGCTCAGCGAGCGCCCCGGCAAGGGCGACCGCCGCTTCGCGACGCGACGCGCCCGCGATCGTGCCGGCTTGGGTGTGGTGCGGATCGCTCACGTGCTCGGCTGGGCTGCGGTCGTGCCCTCGACGCGTCCGGGCACCCAGAGGTCCTCGCAGGACTGCCCGTCGTTGAGCTGGCGCATGAGCAGGTAGAGCACGGTGGACCCGGCGAAGTAGTAGCTCACGGCGAACGCGATCACGAGCAGGGCGAGCAGGCCGTGGAGGAGCTCGATGATCGCGTGGGCGGCCGCGGCCGTGCCCTCCGCGTCGCCCTCGGCGTCGGCTGTCGCGAAGATCATCGCCGCGCGGTCGCCCGCGAGGCCCGTCGCGGCCGACTCGACCAGCGCCTGCGCGCCGAAGACGATCAGCGCGAGGATGCCGAACACAGCGGCGCCCTGCAGAAAGAGGATGAGCAGGTAGGCGACGAGCCTGAGCGGCTTGCCGAGGACGTAGGCGAGCGCGCGCTGGATGCCGTCGATGCCGTCGGTGCCCTCGCACGCGACCGCCGGGATGAGCATGGGCGAGCCCAGCACGTAGCCGATGAGCATCGCAAAGGCGACGAGGCCGGCGAGCATCATGAGCGGGTAGGCGAGTGCGCCGATGACATCGAGCACGGGCAGCGAGAAGAGCGCCCATCCCGCGACCGCGATCGCCAGCGCGATGCCCGCGACGAACACGAGCGGCCCGAGCAGGCTGACCACCGTCGACCACCAGCGATCGACCGCGAAGGCAAGGGCGCGGGGCCAGGGCGTGCTGAGGCGCATGGTCGCGTCGCGGGCGGCGGCGCGTGAGATCGCGCAGCCGCCGATGCCCCATGCCGCGGCGATCGGCACCGACAGCACCAGCACGCCGAGCCAGTGCTGGCGGATGAATGCGCCCGGCGCCTCGATGAGGTAGTAGCCGGCCCACTCGACGATCCAGGTCGCGTCGAGGGCGAGGAGCGCCTGGACGAACTCGCCGCCCGCCGAGCCGATGCCCGCGAGGATCACGCCGACCGCGTTGGGCGTGTCGGACCACAGCGAGACGATCGAGCCGAGCAGCCAAACCGCGAGCGTGGTGAACAGCGCGATGCCCATGCAGGTCGGCCGGAGCGCCAGCGAGGGGGCGCGCAGCAGGCGCGGCCAGAGCAGGTCGTCGGTGAGGTCCGCGAGGACCGTGGGCCGAAGGGGCTGGCCGGCGGGCGTCGGGGTGGTGGGCGTGGGGTTGGTCATGGCGGAGCGATCCTATTCGATCCGGTTCCGATATGATCCGCCCATGCGCAAGGCCATCATCGGATACGCCCTTCCCCTCCTCGCGGTGCTAGTGCTCGGTCCGCTGGCGACGCTGCCCTTGGCGGCGACGCGCGGGATCGACGCGAGCGGCGCGCACACCGCGCTGCTCGGCTCGGCGCCGGCGATGGGCGTGATCGGCTGGCTGCTGGCGACCGGGGCGGCGGTCGGCGTGGCGTGGCTCGGATCGCGGGCGATCGGCCCGAAAGAGGGCTGGTTCGCCGGCGCGTTGATCCTGCTGTGGGCCGCCTGGCGAACGGGCTCGGCCCGCGAGCTTGTGCTTTCGGGCGGGTTCGCGGGTGCGCCCTTGGTCATTGAGGGTGTGCTGGCGCTGGCGAGTGCCGGGCTTGTCGCGGTGGTGGCGGCGACGCACGGCCGGCGGATCGCCGAGTTCGTGCGCGAAACCTTCTCGCCGACGGCGCTCGTCCCGATCGGTGTGGCGGCGCTGGTGGGTGTTGTGGGCGCGACGCTCGCGGCCCGGGAAGTCTCGAAGGGGCAGGCGATCTTCGCGGCGGCGGCCGCGGGTGTGCTCGCCGGCTCGGCGGCCCGGCTGTTGGGCGGCGAGGAGTCCGACGAGGTCGCCGCGGTCCGCGCGATCGTCGGGGCGTGCCTGATCGCGGTCGTCGCGCCCATCTACACGGCTGTCGCGCAGGACCCCGAGGCGATGCTGATGGCCGGCCGATCGCTCGGCATCGGATCGATCCTGCCGATGGATTGGACGACAGGCGTGCTGCTCGGCGTTCCGATCGGCATCTCGTGGGCGGGCTCGTCGAGTGCCCGCCACGGCACCTAAACACCCGTTTTTCGTGCTCCACGTGTGGCGGGTGGCTGCGGCGCGTAACCTTTGGTTGGCATCCGGCGTCGCAGATGCGTCGAAGTGCCCCGGGCGGCGGTGAGAAGAAGTCTTGCCGAAGGTGGCGGTGTCGCGGATCCTCGTGGCGGCCGCCAGGACTGCCTATGCCTACCCGGCGACGAGATCGCTGGGGCCCCCTCGAAGGAACGTGCGTGACAACTATGACCTCGGCCTCGACCCCCGCCGGCGACGCATCGCCGACGCCCATCCCCGACATCCAAGCCCTCGCCGACCGCCGGAACATCGCAATCGATCGCGTGGGCGTGAAGAACGTGACGTACCCGATCACGCTCGGCACGCCGGATGGCAAGACGCAGACGACGGTCGCGTCGATCAACATGTACGTCGCGTTGCCGCACCACCAGAAGGGAACGCACATGTCGCGGTTCCTCGAGGTGCTCAACGACGAGGGGTGCGCGCCGATCACACCCGATCGCATGCCGGAGATCACCCGGAGCATCTGCGATCGGCTCAACGCCGAGGAGGCGCATTTCTCGGCGTCGTTCACCTACTTCGTCGAGAAGAAGGCGCCCGTCACGGGCATGCCCGGTCTTATGGACTACCAGGTGACGTTCGAGTGCGTGTCCAACGGCACAGACGATTTCGTCATGACCGTGCGGGCGCCCGCGACCAGCCTGTGCCCCTGCTCCAAGGAGATCTCCGAGTATGGCGCGCACAACCAGCGGTGCGAGATCGAGGCGAAGATCCGCAGCACCGGCGCGTCGAAGCTCTGGATCGAGGACGTGGTCAAGCACCTCGAGAACGCGGCGAGCCACCCCGTCTACGCGGTGCTCAAGCGGCCCGATGAGAAGTTCGTGACCGAGAAGGCCTACGAGAACCCCAAGTTCGTGGAGGACATCGTCCGCGAC
>CAYQAD010000003.1:0-29513 GCA_964415125.1 uncultured Phycisphaeraceae bacterium
TGCGGTTCAGCGCCGAGGCGAGGTCGGCGTTTCTGGCGTTCGCGACCGGGCCCGACGGCGTCTGGCCGGGCAACTTCCGCGATCTTGGGGCCGCCCTTGTCCGGATGGCAACGCTCGCGCCGGGCGGCCGAATCTCGGTCGACGTCGTCGAGGACGAGGTCGCCCGGCTCCGGCGTGCGTGGGTCCTTGGCGGAGCTGCGGGCGGCGATGGCCTGGCGGCTCGGTGCCTCGGGGCCGCCCGGGCTTCGGAGATCGACCTCTTCGACCTTGTGCAGCTGGACGCGGTGCTCGGGGTGTGCGCCCGGTCGCGATCGCTCTCGGAGGCCGGCCGAACGCTCTTCGCGGCGTCTCGCGCGCGTCGGTCTTCCGTGAATGACTCGGACCGCCTGCGCAAATATCTCGCCAAGCACGGGCTGTCCTGGGACCAAGTGCGAGATCAGGCCTGATTGGATGGCTCGGCGTCGCAGGGGCCCGCGGATCGCATTGGTGGGCGAGCAGGGCCGACGTATTATGCGGGTGGGACCCGACCGTTCTGGAGACAACGACATGGCCGCGATGTTTGCCAATAAGATCGAGATGCAGAACCGCCTGTTCGGCGAGCTCTCACGCATGTTCGGTGCTGAGGTGCCGATGTACGACCGCTCGCTGCTCGTCAACGCGGCGTGCAACCGGGTGGTGGCCGACCTGCTGGCGATGCGATTCCCCGGCTTTGCGATCGACGACGCCGAGCTCGAGCGCACCAGCGGCGAGCGGCACGGGGCGATCCGTATCGGTCGGCCCGATGAGTATCGGTGGATCGCGCGGTTCTTCGCGTGCTTCGGCATGCAGCCGCACAACTTCTACGACATGTCGAGCGTCGGCGCGAAGAGCCAGCCGATCATCGCGACCGCGTTCCGGTCCACGATCGGGCCGGAGCACCGCGTCTTCACGTCGCTGCTGCTCACCGACTACTTCGATGGCTCGACCCGGGCCCGCATCGAGGCGGCGCTGGCGGATCGGCACGTCTTCTCCGAGGCCGCGAAGGAGCTCGTCGCGGCCAGCGAGTCGCAGGGCGGCTTGGAGTGGGGCGACGCGGATCGACTCATCCGCGAGGGCGTGGAGCGGATCTTCAAGTGGACCGGTCGTGCACGAGAGCGCGAGCTTTATGACGAGCTCTGCGCGGCGGGCTTCAAGATCGCAGCCGACATTGCCTGCTTCGACTCGCACCACCTGAACCACCTGACGCCCAACACCCTGTGCATGGACCTCTACACGTGCGCCATGCGGCACGCGATGGGCGAGATCGAGCGTGATGTGTTCGTGCAGCGTGCGAGCCGGGGGCTCGCGTGGCTGTGCGAGCACGCGGACGCGGCTTACATGCGCCTTCACTTCAAGCACCTGACATGGGCGAGCGTTGAAGGCTTCGGCGACGCGGCGGTCGAGGCCTCGGCGATCGAGCGGGCGGTCCGTGGACTCGCCGAACAGCTTGTCGGCGATGAGCTCGCGATGCGCGACCTGCCGCATAACGGCTTCAAGGACTCGACCGAGGGCCCCTCGCACGACACGCCCTTGCTGCTCCGCCAGGACGCGTACAAGGCACTCACCGAGCCGGTCGTTTTCGTTGGCGAAGATGGCGGCGAGACCGCGTCGACGCACACCGCGCGGTTCGGCGAGATCGAGCAGCGGTTTTACGCGACCACGGTCCGCGGCCGGGCGTTGTACGACCAGTGCCTCGCGGCCGCCGAGGCCGCCAAGGCGAGCCAGCCCGGCCTCGCGGCGAGCGATCACGACGCGTACGTCGCGTCCTACGCGGACAGCTTCGCGCCCTTCCCCAAGTCGCTGCGGGAGTTGCTCGAGGCGGGGTTGGTCTTCGGGCGATACGAGCCGACGCCCGCGGGTATTGCCGCCGCGGGGTCGATCGATGCGGCGGACCTCTGGACGCTCGTCGACCAGGGCTACGTGCGGTTCGACGGGCTGCGCTACGAGGACTTCCTGCCCGTGAGCGCAGCCGGCATCTTCGCGTCGAACCTGAACCAGTACGGCACGAGCTTCACCGCCGAGACGAAACCGGAGTACACGCAGGCCGATCTTGAGCAGATCATGGGCGTGCCGATCGTTGACGCGGTCGAGGTGTACTCGGGCATGGAGGCCGCGTCGATCGCGGAGACGTTCGAGCGACTCGGTGTCTCGCCCGACGCGAGCGTCGCCGGGGATCTCGCGTCGCGGGTCGCCACCGCCTCGGGCCAGGTCGGCGAAGCCTTTGCGCGGTGGGCGACCGCGGATGCCTGACCACCGCGTCGGGTGCCTGCCGATGAGATCATTTTGTTCTGCTCTTGGAGGCCACGGCCGTGCTTGATGCAAGCCTTGCGGCGATCGTGATGTGCGTGAGCGGTAGCCTGGAGCTGCCCGCGTTCTTCTCCGATGGCATGGTGCTCCAGGCCAACGCAGACGCGGCGATCTGGGGGCGAGCCGAGGCGGGGCAGCGCGTCGAGGTGTTGCCCTCGTGGTCGGCGCGGGTGGTCGAGGTCGTCGCGGATGGCACCGGGCGTTGGATGCTCGAGGTCCCAACGCCCGGACCGGGCGGCCCGCACACGCTGCGTGTTCGGTCCGATGGCGAGGAGCGTGTGATCGGTGATGTGCTCCTCGGGGAGGTGTGGCTCGCATCGGGCCAGTCGAACATGGAAATGGGCGTCGCCAAGCAGACGCACTGGCTTCTGGGCGCGATCGACTGGGAGAACGTTGTGGCGGCGTCGGCGGACCGCGAGCTTCGATTCTTTGATGTGGAGAACACCCTCGCGCTCCAAGAGGCCGACGATGTGGTTGGCAGTTGGGCCGCCGCGTCGCCCGAGACCACCGGTGATTTCAGTGCCACAGCGTACTTCTTCGCTCGCGCACTCCGAGCCGAACGGGGTGTGCCCGTCGGTGTCATCACCGCCGACTGGGGCGGGACGCCCGCGGAGGCATGGACGCCGAGCGAGACCGTCTCGCAGTTCGCCAGCGCCGCGGGGCGTGTGGATGATGTCCGCCGCGCCGCCGCGGGGGGCGGGAGCATCGAGGACGCGATCGCTCGCCAACGCCGGGCATGGTGGGGCCGCGTCGATCGCCTGGATCCCGGTATCGCCGAGGACTGGGCGTTCGAAGCCTTGGGCAACGCGTGGGAGCTGACGCGCCTGCCCGGCAACTGGGAGCGCGCTGGGCTTCCGGGGTACGACGGCATCGTCTGGTATCGACGCGAGGTTCCGGTGCCGAGCTCGTGGCGCGGGGCCCCGCTCGTGCTTGATCTCGGGCCGATCGACGACGAGGACATGACCTACGTCAACGGCACGCTCGTGGGCGAGTCGCGCGGGAGCGGGCTTTGGAATCGGCCACGGTCGTACGAGATCCCCGCGAGCCTTGCCGAGGGCGGCACGATCGACATCGCGATTCGCGTCGTCGACACCGGCGGCGGCGGCGGGCTGCACGGCCGGGCGAAGGACATGATGCTCCGCGGCCTGGCCCGCCCGGGCGAGGGCATCTCGCTCGCGGGTGCTTGGCACCGACGCGCCGCCGTCGAGATGCGCGAGCTGCCGCGCCGAGCGGTGTTCGACAAGCACACACCTTCGGTGCTCTTCAACGCGATGATCGCCCCGCTGACGCCCCTGACGCTTCGCGGCGTGATCTGGTATCAGGGCGAGTCCAACCGCGGCCGGGCCGAGGAGTACGCCTCGCTCTTCCCGGTGATGATCGAGGCATGGCGGTCGCGATTCGAAGCGCCCGACCTGCCGTTTCTGTTCGTGCAGATCGCGCCCTTCGAGTACGAGGGCGACTCGGGACAGACCGCCCAGCTCCGCGAGAGCCAGCGTCGCTCGCTGCGGCTGCCACGCACGGCGATGGTCGTGACCGCCGACGTGGGTGACCCCGCCGACATCCATCCTCGGAAGAAGCGCGAGGTGGGCGAGCGGCTCGCGCTGGCGGCCCAGCACGTTGCCTACGGCTCGCCGGATCCGACCCTTCTCTCTCCCGTCGCGGTGTCGGCCGCCTGGTCGGGCGATCGGTTGCACGTCACGTTCTCGGGCGCCGAGGGCGGGCTGACCGGTCAGCCTCGCGCGGGGGACGTCGAGGTTCGCATCGGCGAGCAGGGTTGGGCCGCGGTGCCCGCGCGGGTCGAGGGCTCGGTGCTCGTGATCGAGGCGCCGAGCGGCACGGCGGCGGTGCGCTACCTCTGGGACGACGCATGCGAAGCGACGGTCTTCAACCGCCGCGGGCTGCCCGTGTCACCCTTCATCGAACGCGTGCCCGAGCCGCGAGCGGATTAGCCGCCGGCCGTCACGGTCAGCGTGCGGACGGAAACCTCACCGTCGTTGCGACCCTCGCCCGGCGTGTGCACCAGCAACACGCGGAGTGTGTCGGCGTAGAGATGTGGCGGCACGCTCGCGTTGAGCGTGAGTCTCGCGGCCGGACGCTCGCCCACGTCCGCGAGGTTGTAGGGCTGGCTGTCGAGCGTGAGCCATCGGGTCTCACCCAGCACGTCGACCGGCACCTCCACGCGAAGCTCGATGGAGCCGAGCGAGGGATGTGCGTCAAGCATCGCCTCCATGGTCAGCCGGCGTGCCTGGGTAGGGCTCGCTCCCGGCGGGACGGCGATGTCCTGCCACATGCCGGCTTCGCCGGTGGCGGTCGCGTCGCGGGTCGCCACGGCCTCGCCCGGGCTGCTCGCGAAGCGCCAGCCGGCGCCCCATGTCGACCACTCATCCGAGAGCTCGATCGCGGCTCTAGCGGCCGCGTGGGCTCGCGGTGCATCCGGGTCGCCGGGCCAGCTGGAAGAGACGCGGCCCGAGACGAACGCCGTGACCTCCGGCTCGTGTGCGCACACGGCTATCCCGAGCATCGCAGCATCGCCCGTTACACGCTTCGCGTCGATCGGAACCGCGACACTCTGGCGCGTCCCGTCGACGTCGCGATAGTGGGCCGTGATCGCGCCGGCCGAGGTCTCGATGCCGAGCGTGGCGGGGAAGCCTGTCGCCGCGAGCGTGCGTTCCTGCGTGACGCCGCCGTCGGCATCCCGCCATGCGAGGACGATTCGGCCGTCACGGAACACGTGTAGCAGCGCGTGGGCGGCCCCAGGGGCATCGCTGGCGCGGACCATGACGCCCGCCTTCGCGAAGCGGTCCTGCGCATCGAATCGATCGATGGTCACGGCCAGCGATCCGCTCTCATCGAGCGGCCGGGCCAGATAGCCGAACGAGTCGCTGCTTGCCCAGATGTCGCGTCCGCCGGCTCGCAGGTGGAACGCATCGCCCTCGAGCTTCGCCGTTGCGGTCGGTCCTTCGCCGATGGTCTTTAGGTGCCAGCCGGCTGGCAGGATCGGGGGGCTCTCGCGGAGGCTCGGCGGGGCCGGTGTGAGCAGTGTGGTCGCGGTGGGCGCGGTCATGGCTCGGCGGAGGTCCTGGTCGATGACGAGCTCGTCGGTCGCGAAGCCGCGCGCCGCTGCGAGCAGGGACTCGAAGCTTGCCCGCTCGATGTCGAACGCAAACGGGTGCGAGTTTGCGACCATCCACCAATTGTCGCTGTTCACGCCGCCGGCTGGGGTGTAGAGCTTGTAGGACCACATCGTGGTCGCCCAGCCGAGGTCGTCGTACAGATCGAAGTAGGCCCGCTTCATCGCGGGCCCGCCGACACGTTCGAACACGGGGTTCATCTCGCCGACGAGATACGGGGCGGGGTGTTCCGCGAGAAAGTCCGCGCGTGCGCGGAGCGCGTTGTCGACGAAGCGCTGGTGTGCGCCGATCGAGGGCGACGCGTCGCCGAAGATCGTCGGATAGAAATGCTCCGTGTACCCGGCGTTGGTCCAGCCACGCTCTGCCAGGTCGCCGTAGAACGTGATGCCGCGGATCGTGCCGGGAACCAGCACGAGCGTGTCGGGGTCGCGCTCGCGCACGGCATCGTGCAGCCGGCCCATGAGATCGATCAGGGCGGGGCGGATGTCCGTGGCAAAGTCGCCGTAGGGCTCATTGATCAGGTCGTACGCGGCCACGCTGTCGCGGCCGGCGTATCGCTCCGCGAGCGCGGACCAGATCAGGATGGTCCGGCGCTGCATCTCGGGATCCGACCAGAGATGGTTCTGGCCGAGCCGACCCGTCGGCGCGTCGACGGACTGGCCGCCGGGCGCTCCGTGCAGGTCGATGATCGTGTAGAGCCCGGCCCGTTCGGCGTAGTCGATGCCGAGGTCGATCCAGCGGAACGCGTCTTCGCGGAGCGTCCCCTCCTCCGTGAGCAGATGGGCGTAGTGCACCGGCAGCCGGACCGCGTTGAAGCCGAACGAGGCAATGTGGTGCGCATCCCGCTGGGTGAACCAGCCGAGGCGGTGCGCTTCCATGAGCTCGTGCGTGCGGGCCGCGCCGAAGCGCGACTCGAGGATGGAGAGGAAGGTGTGCTGGTCGCGGATGTCGTCGTTGAAGATGCCGAACATCCACGGCTCGATCAGCAGCCAGTTGCCGATGTTCGTGCCGCGGAGCGGGACGACGCTTCCGTTCGGATCGACCAGATGCGCGCCATCGACGCGGAGCTTTGGGAGGGGGGTGTCGTCTTGCATGTGTGGCTGCGCTGTTGATGTTGGAGGTGCAAACAGCGCGAAGAAAGCCGCCACCGCCCAGCGGAGGGAGCTCGGTGGGCGGCGGCGGCTTCTGGAGGGAGCGGATGTTTGCATGGGCTCAGGCGCGACGGCGACGAATCGCGAGCAGGCCGGCAGCCGCGAGTGCGGACGCCCCCGCGGGCGCGGGCACGACGGTCAGGGAGGCTTCAAAGATGAAGGCGTTCTCCTGGCCGTTCGCGGTGGAGGTGACGTTGTCGTACTGCACGATCGGGCGGACGAAGGCAGCCGTCGCCGGTGCCGTGCCGGTCATCGAGAACGACAGACCGTCGCCGGTCGTCGAGAGGTCGATGGGGACGATGGTGGTGCTGATCTGCGTGGCGTCGTCGCCGAGGTAAAACTCGAGCCCGAAGCGGTAGTTGGCCGCGATGTTGGACTCGAGGCGCACGTCGAGCAGGTCGAACTGGTACTCGGTGCCGGGCGTCGCGGCGATGCCGGTCTGGAAGACGCCGCCGAAGTTGCCGATGTTGTCCGAGAACAGGCTCGCGTGGCCGTTGGGGCCGAAGAACGCGTTGAAGCCCGCGGCGCCGAACGAGCCCCAGCCGTCGCCGAAGTTGCCGTCGGTGTCGGTGTCTTCGAAGCCCGGGTTGGTGAGCAGCTCGCTCGCGATCGCGGGCGTCGCGAGCATGCCCGCGGCGATGAGGGTGCAGAGGGTGGTCTTCATTTCTTTCTCTCCTTCGTGGATGCACAATGAACAGGACACAGAACAGGAACGCATTTCAAAGGGTCGGGTCGCCCCGGAAGGCCCGCGCCGACCTCTCGATCGGCACGGACGGGTGTTCAAGGTCTTCGAGCCGTTGCGCTCGCGGCGGGCCCTGCGACTGGGTTACGGGCAGCCGGCACCCCAAAGGGCGAGGTAGAACGAGAAGTCCGAGAGCGTCACGGCCCCGTCGGGCACGCCGTTGGACGTGCCGTCGGTGGTGAGGTCGGCCGCGGCATCGCCGGCACCCCAAAGGCCGAGGTAGAACGAGAAGTCCGAGAGCGTCACAGCCTGGTCCGGGATGCCGTTGGCGGTACCGTCGGTCGTGACGTCTGCCGGCGAGCAGGGGCCGTTGGTGGTGTTGGGCTCGAGCACGACGTTGTCGATGGTCGCGGCACGCTGCTCGCCCTCGCTGGCAACGAAGTCGAAGAAGAAGACGGGGCGAACAAACGCGGTGCCGGCCGGTGCGGTCGCGGTCATCTCGTAGGTGAGGTAGCCGCCGCCGATGGTCTGCGTGATGGGCACGATCGTCTCGCCGAGCTTGGTCGCGTCATCGGCGTCGTAGAACTCGAGGCCGAAGTCGGTCAGCGCATCCCACTGGTCTTCAAAGGAAATGTCCGCGGCGAGGCGGTACTCGGTGCCGGGCGTGCCTGGGATGCCGAGCTGGAAGAGCGTGCCAAAGTTGAAGAAGAAGTCGCCGAAGAAGATGGCGTGGCCGGGATTGCCGTTGCTGAAGAAGTCGCCGAAGCCGACGTTGTCGAAGGTGCCCCAGAGGTCGCCGAACGTACCGTCGCCGACGATGTCCTCGAAGCCCGGGTTCTCGATGAGGTTCTCCGTGGCGATGGAGAGCGTCATGTTGTCCACGGTCGCGGCGCGAGAGGCGCCGGCGGACTGGACGCTGTCGAAGAAGATGATCGGGCGGGCGAACACGGCGCCGGCGGGCGCGGTGGCCTGGACGCGATATCGGCGGTAACCCTCGCCGGGCGGGCCGCTGATCTGCGTGATCGCCTCGCCGACCTTCGTCGCGTCGTCCGCGGCGTAGAACTCGATGCCGAACGAGGTCGTCGCGTCCCAGTTGGTCTCGAACGACACGGAGGCTCCGACCTCGTAGGTCTCGCCCGGAATCGCTGGGATGCCGGTTTGGAAGAGGAAGCCAATGTTCGCGAGCTGGTCCGCAAAGAGCGTCGCGTGGCCCGGGTTGTTGTCGTTGAAGAAATCGAGGAAAGCGATCGCGCCGAAGCTGCCCCAGCTATCGCCGAAGGCGAGGTCCTCGTCGATATCGAGGAAGCCCGGGTTCGTAGTGAGGTTGGTCGCGCTCGCGGCCGCGCTCGTCAGGCCGATCGCGGCAAATGCGGCTGCCTTCTTCCAAGTGCAACGCGGGAGCCGATTCGTGGTGATCTTGCGGGTCATGGTCTCTTCCTTCCAAGGGGGCTGTTCGCAGGGCGGGTTTGTGGCGTGTGGTGATGTGATGACGTTCTACTGCGCGGGCGCGACGGCGGCGTCATCAAATTTGACGGCGCCGTCGCGCCGTGATTGATCTGGGTCCGGGAACATGACGAGGCGAATCGTCACGTCTGGGCTGGTGGGGTAGAAGGGCAGGACGAGCCGCGACCAGTCCTGCCCCGTTTCGATGTCGCCGACGTCCCACGTACGCGTTTCGAGCACGACCGGGCCGCTGGGGCCGCCCGTGTCGATGACCTGGAGCTCGACGCGATCGGCTTGACGCTTGTTGGCCGCGACGCTGTCGGCGTTGGCATAGATCGAGAGCTCATACCGCTCGTCGGGCGTCAGGCCGGCAATGTCCTGGGTCGCCAGCGATGAGCCACCCGAGCCGCTCACCTGCCAGTGCCGGTACGCCAGAAGGCTGTTGCCGGAGCGCACGGGTGTCCAGCCGGTCTCGCGGGTCATCTGCTGGCCGGCAAAGGTCCAATCGGCGGCGCTGCTGCCGATGCCGGGCGCTTCGAAGGACGCGTTGGCGAGGGTGTTGCCGGTGGGGGCAGGGTTGATCGCGGGTGGGATCGTCGGTGAGCTGGCGAGCGTGAGATCTTCGTAGTTGACGATCGATCGGCCCTCGTAGACGCCGCTGTTGCCAGCAAGCCCCACGAGCACGTTGGTGCCGAGCGTCACGGGCGAGCCAACCGAGACCGCCTGCCACGAGCCGTCCGCGTCGGTGACGCGCACGACCCACTGGTTGGACTGGCGTCCGAGCGCAAGCCCAACGGGGAAGCCGGCCGTTCGGACGAACGTCTGGCCGGTGCCGCCGCCCTGGAATGCGCGCCACGCGATAAGCACCCGGCCGTCGCGGAAGACGTGCGTGAAGATGTGCGGCGCGCCCGGCGAGAGCGAGGCGCGAGCCATGAGCCCCGCCTTCGCGAATGGGCGGAAGGTGTCGAACTCGGTGATCGTGACGTGCGCGCCGAAGTCGCCGGAGACGTTTCGGGCGAGGAACCCGAGCTCGTCACCGGTTCCAAAGATGTCGCGGCCGCTGCCGAAGAAGGAGCCGGCATCCGCAGAGGTCGCGTCAACACCCGCGGGTGTTGTGGTCCCCACGCTCGTCGCGAACCAGCCGCTCGGCGTCGCAGCCGGCGGCGTCTGCGGGGCCGATTGCGTCCGCGGCAACGGCGTCGGCGCGGTCGCGCCGGTCAGCGCGTCGGCCAGCGCCGTGTCCAGCGCGAGCGGCATCGTGGCGAGTTCGGTGAGTCTCGCCTCGATGGTCGACTTGGGCGTGCTCGTGATATCGCCGAGCGACCACGGCACGGCATTGGTGACGATCGGCCAGTTGTTGTTCGTGACGCCCGGGTTTCCCTTGTATCGCTTGTGGGCCCACACGAACGCGGACCATCCGCGGGCGTTCGCCTCATCGAAGTACGTCGCGGTCATGCCCGGTGCGCCGGCGCTGTTCCAGAGCGGGTTGAACTCGCCGAGGACGTAGGGCACGCCGGCTTCGGCGGCGATGCCCGCCTTCGCCTCGGCCTCGATGCTCCAGAAGCGGGCGTGGGTGCCCGCCGACTGCTCGTTACCATCGAAGATCGCCGGGTAGAAGTGCTCGGTCAGCGCGATGCCCGTCCAGCCGCGTGCCGCGGGGTCGCCGTAGAACCCAATGCCCTCGATCGCGCCTGGCAGCAGGATCGGGCGATCGGGGTCGATCTCGCGGATCGCGTCGTGCACGCGTCCCGCGATGTCGATCAGGTCAGCGCGGTGGTCGGTGCTGAAGTTGCCGTAGGGCTCGTTCAAGATGTCGTACCCGACGAGTGTCGGGTTGTTCTTGTACTTGCGAGCGAAGTGCTGCCAGAGCCACGCGAGCCTCTCTCGGTCGGCGTCGTTGGTCCAGAGGTCGTTGGCGGTCACATCGCCGCTCGGCTGGTCGAGGCTTTGGCCACCCGGGGCACCGTGCATGTCGAAGAGCACGTACAGCCCGGCGTTCTCCGCCATTTCGAGCGCCGCGTCGGTCCATTCCCAGGCGTCGTCGCGCAGGGCGAATTCCTGGCCCTCATCGCGGATCAGGCCGTCCCACAGCGGGATGCGTACCGCGTTGAATCCCAGCGCCGCGATCTGGTCGAAGTCACGCTGTGTCATCCAGCCCGCGCGATGCAGGTCCAGCAGACGCTCCGCCTCAGCCGCGCCGAACCGGCTCTCGAAAATGTCGATGATGGTGCGCTGGTCGCGGACCACGTTCTCGTCGAGCCCGAACATCCAGGCTTCGAGTGAGAGCCAGTTGCCGAGGTTGACGCCGCGCAGGATGACGGTCTGCCCCGCCTCGTCGACGAAGCGATCGCCATCGACGCGGACGAACGGCAGCGACGCCGCGGCCGGCGACAGCCAGGCCGAAATCGTGACGGCCAGCGAGATAAGCACATGACGCATGGTCACGGGTACGTGCTCCATCCTTCTGTGATCCAGACCACGCGCTGCTCGGATCGGCCGCCCGCGGGGTTCTGCTCGAAGTACTCGTCGCCGGTTGATGTCGAGACGTTCGTTCCGAGGTTGGAGATCACCAGGCCGCCGCCGCTCTCGCCGTGGGGCAGATGGCGCGGCTCCCAATCAAAGAAGAACATGTCCCACGTCAGCTTGGCCCGATCGGGGAAGAGCGCCCGGGTGATCCGCTTGCCGCGGAAGACGTAGTCCCGGCCGACGGGCGGGGGCGGGTACTCGATCGCTTCCCAGGTGTTGTATCGGTAGTTGTTTTGGAGCGGGTCGCTCAGAAGGATGCCGTTCTCGAAGGGCTCGCTCGCCCGGCCGCGGCCGCGCTCGATCGCGGGGCAGCGAAAGACCTCCGAGTAGTTGCCGTCGCCGAAGACGCCATCGACGTACGGGATGAGCGTGTCTTGCAGGTACGGCGTGTCGTTGCTTAGCGGTCGCGTGAGCTCCCAGGGTCCGACGCGCGAGATGGGGAGGCGCTCGTCGAAGTCGTTCGCGTACATGTTCAGCGCGACGGCGTGTTGACGCGCGTTCGACTGGCACGCTACGCGCCAGCCCGCCGCGACGGCCGCGCTGAGCGAGGGCAGCAGAATGCCGAGCAGCAGCGCGATGATCGCGATGACCACCAAGAGCTCGATGAGGGTGAACCCGCGAGTCGCGAGGGGTCGCGTCCGATTGTCTCGTGTCTGGTTGTTCACTCGGGAACCTCCATCCGCCGGCCGTGCGGCGAAACCCTGACCGCGCGGGCGGGCGGCGCACATGTCGTGCCGTTGACTTCGAAATAGGTTCGTTGCAACTCGCGGAACGGCTTGGCGTCGCGGCGTTTGAGCTCGCCGGTCAGCCAGCGCGTGGCGGTCGCGGCAAGCTGCTCGCTGTCCTGGCAGACCGCGGTGTACGTCGGGTGCGTGAGCTTGCGCATGTTCGCATCGTCGAATCCGATGATCGAGAGATCCTCGGGCACGTTGAGCCCGAGCTCGAGGGCTCGGCGGAGCCCGCCGATGGTCGAGAGGGGATCCGTGAAGACCACGGCGGTCGGCGGGCGCGGGAGGCTCATCAGTCGACCGATCGCCGAGGCCCCGCCGTCCACGTCCGCGACGACCTCGACGATCAGCTCGTCGGCGAGCTCGATGCCCGCGGCCTGCATCACACGCTCGTACGCGTTGCGCCGGTCGAGATGGTCCGAGTCCCGCACGGCGTGGACGACCAGCGCGATGCGAGTGTGCCCGAGGTGCGTGAGATGCTCGACAGCAAGCTCGGTGTCGGCGGTGGAGTCGTACGCGATGAAGTTCACGTTCGGATCATCGAACCGATCCGCCACGACGACCGACGGGAACCCTTCGGCCGCGATGCGCTGGCACACCTCGCGCTGGTCGGAGTACGTGCGAAGCACGACGCCGGCGACGCCGAGGCGGCGGAACATCTGCGTGTAGCTCTCGTCGTCATCCCGAAGGCGCGCGATGTCGAGGATCGAGACCTCGAAGCGGTCCGCGGTGGCGGCGGCGACGACGCCCGAGACGATGCTCGCGTCGAACGAGCCGTACTCCAGATGCACCGGTGCGCCGGGGTAGGCCAGGGCGATCCGTGTCACGCCGCGGTCGGTCGTGGGGAGTGAGTAGCCCAGCCGATCGGCCTCGCGGAGCACGCGCTCACGGAGTTCGCTGCTGACCGCCGACGCGTGGTTGAGCGCCCGTGATACCGTGGCGACCGAGACGCCGGCGTTGTCAGCGATCTGGCGGAGTGTGGCCATGGGAGCGAGTCCTGCCGAGTCTGTGCGGCCCAAATGTCCGGCCGAGCGTGCAAGCTGTGAGACGATTCCGTATCGTCTCATGTACGATACACGATCTCCCACAAGCTGCCAAGTAGGTTTTCGATGGTCACTGGGTAGCCGGATGGCAGGAACACTCCCCGGAACGCGTGTTTCCGGGCAAGCACCCGCGCCCTCGCACGCCGAGGGGCGATAAAGGACATGAGAATGAGTTTTCCAGACGGATTTACATGGGGCGTGGCGTCGGCGGCATACCAGGTCGAGGGGGCCGCGATGGAGGACGGGCGGGGCCCAAGCGTCTGGGATGCCTTTTCCCGCAGGCCGGGTTCAGTCTTCGAGGGGCACACCGGCGACGTCGCGTGCAACCAGTACCACCGCTACCCCGAGGATGTCCGGCTGATCGCCGATCTCGGGGCCCAGGCGTACCGCTTCAGCATCTCCTGGCCGAGGGTCATGCCGGAGGGCACGGGCTCGGTCAACGAGGCCGGGCTCGCCTACTACGACCGGCTGGTCGACGAGCTGCTCGGCCGAGGCGTTCAGCCATGGGCGACGCTGTACCACTGGGACATGCCGCTCGCGCTCTTCCACCGCGGCGGGTGGCTCAGTCCGGAGAGCCCGCGGTGGTTTGCCGACTACGCCGCGGTCATCGCCGATCGGCTGGGCGACCGCGTCAAGCACTGGATGACCATCAACGAGCCGCAGGTCTTCCTCGACCACGGGCATATCAGCGGCACGCACGCGCCGGGCATGAAGTACTCGCGCCCGGACGCGCTGCTCGCCTCGCACCATGTCCTGCTCGCCCACGGGCGGGCGGTGATCGCCCTGCGCGAGCGGTGTGCGGAAAAGCCGGTCATCGGCTGGGCACCGGTGGGGGTGTGCTCGTGCCCGGCGTCGGACGACCCGCGAGATGTCGAGGCCGCCCGGCAGGCGACGCTGGGCGTACACGGCGGGGCGGGATGGGCGTTCAACAACGCGTGGTTCAGCGACGCGGCGGTGCTTGGCCGCTATCCAGAGGACGGCCTGCGGGCGTTTGGTGCCGACGCGCCCGACGTGCGCTCGGGCGAGATGGAGATCATCAACCAGCCGCTCGATTTCTACGGCGTCAACATCTACCAGGCGGGCTCCGTCGCGGCCGACCGTGACGGCAAGCCGGTGGGCGCCGACTTTGTGCGGGGCTACCCGCGCACGATGCACCAGTGGCCCGTCACTCCCGACGCGTTGTACTGGGGACCGCGCTTCCTGCACGAGCGCTACAAGCTCCCGATGTATGTCACGGAGAACGGGCTCGCGTCGATGGACTGGGTGCACGCCGACGGCAAGGTGCACGACGCGGGACGGATCGACTTTCTCGGGCGATACCTGCACGCGCTGCGCCGGGCGGTGTCCGAGGGGGTCGACGTGCGGGGCTACTTCCAGTGGTCGATTATGGACAACTACGAGTGGGCCGAGGGGTACAAGATGCGCTTCGGGCTGGTGTACGTCGACTACGACTCGCTCGATCGGATTCCAAAGGACTCGTACCACTGGTACGCCGACGTGATCAGGAGCAACGGCGACACCATCCCGCGGTCGTTGAGCCCGCTGCGCTAGCCGTTGCGGGCTAGGCTGGGGCCGTGACGTCCCAGGAGCACATCGCCGCCGACGCCGAGGCCTTCGTGGTCGAGCTTGCGCGGTCCCTCGGCGCGTGGGGCACCGCGGCCCACCGCCTCGAGGGGCTCGTCCAGGTGTGCGCGCAGCAGTTGGGGGTCGAGGTCACGACCTTCGCGCTGCCCACCGCGGTGCTTGTCACGATCGACGCGGGCGATGGGCCGCGCACGCGGGTCGTCCGGTTCGAGCCGGGCGAGCCCGACATCGGGCGTTTGGTTGAGCTCGATGGTGTGGTCGAACGCGTGGCTTCGGGCGAGCTCGGCCCGCGTGCCGCGGCCGGCGAGATCCGGGCAATCGCCGATTCACCCGCGCGCTACGGCCGGCTTGCGTCGGTCGGGTCGTTCGCCATTGCGAGCGGGTGTGTCGGGCGTTTTCTCGGGGGGAGTCTCGACGACGCGCTCGCGGCCGGCGCAGTGGGGCTGGCGGTGGGGCTGCTCGCGGTGTGGGCGGGCAGCCAGCGGCGGATGCTGCGGCTGGTCGAGTTCTGCTCGGGCGTTGTCGCGGCGATGGCGGCGGTGCTGCTGGCGGGCTGGCTGGGCGCGGGTGAGCAGGCCGTGACGCTCGCGGGGCTCATCATCCTGCTGCCCGGCATGTCGCTGACCGTTGCGGTCCATGAGCTCAGCCAGCGTCATCTCGTCGCGGGCACGGCTCGGCTCATGGGCGCGGTGGCGGTGCTCGTGACGATCGGCTTCGGCATCGCGGTGGGGCACGGCATCGCCGATCGGCTTGGGCTTGTCGCGCCCGTCCAGACGCTCACGCGCGGTGCGCGGGTCGGCGAGTGGATCGCGCTGCTCGTGATGCCCATCGCCCTGGTCGTGCTGTTCCGAGTCGGTCGACGCGAGATGTGGGCGGTCTGGGTGTCGACGATCATTGGATATGTCGCTGCCCGCAGTTTCAGCGGCCTGCTCGGCATGGAGATCGGGGCGTGCCTCGCGGCCTTCGTGGTCGGCGGCTGGGCGAATCTGTACTCGAGGATGTTCAACCGGCCCGTCGCGGTCGCGGCGCTGCCGGGCGTGCTCGTGCTCGTGCCGGGCAGCGTGGGGATGCGGAGCATCGCGAGCTTCCTCGAGCAAGACACACTCGGCGGCGTCGAGACCGCCTTTCGCGTGGTGATCGTCGCGATCGCACTGGTCGTCGGGCTGCTCGTGGCCAACGCGGCGCTGCCCGCGCGGAAGGCGATATGACTCGCCCCGCCGACGTCGATGTCGACGCCCGCGCGCAGCTGCTCGCTGCCCGGCTTGCTGGGATCGCGCCGACGGTGCGCGCTTGGTACGACGCGGATGAACTGAGGCGGCGTGTCGAACGCGAGGTCGACGCGGAGATCGATCGCGTGACGAACCGGGGGTTCGGAGACTTCTTCGTCGAGCGGCTCGGTGCGGGCGAGGCCGACGACTACCTCCAGCGCCTCGTTCGGATCGACGCGGGCATGGTCCTGTGCGGCCCGCGGCTTCTTGGCGGCGATCCATCGAAGCCGTTCGTCGATGTCGTCGCGACGACGGCGCCGATCGACCGGGCCGTCGCCGTGGCGTGCGAGACCTTCGAGCACTTCAGGCCCATCGCGGCCCGGATTGACACTGCGGGCGGTCGGCCGCCGGCGTCGCGATATGAACTCTCGCCGGACATGATCGTGTGCGCCGAGCGTGCGCGTGCGATCACTGCGAGCGGCGAGGTGGGCCTCGTACTGGAACCTGCGCAGCCATGCGACGCCCGTGGCTTCGTCGACCGGTGCTACGCCGCGCTCGCCGAGTCATCGCCCGAGCTTTCGACGCGCGTTCCCCGCGCGAGTGATGATGAGCTCGAGGAGTGTGCCTTGTCTGGGCAGCTGGTGTGGATGGTGGATGGCGCCCAGCGCGTGGGCCTGCTCGGGGTGTGTCCTTCGGTGTCGGGCGGTGTGTCGGGCTCGCTGATCGTCGAGGAGTGCGTGGCACCGGACTTCCAAGGCCGGGGCTTCGCAACGCGCGCGCAGCGAGCCCTCGCCGCGATGCTCGCGCCCGACGAGGTGGTCTTCGGCACGATCGACGCGGCGAACGCCGCGAGCCGGCGGTCGGCCGAGCGCGCCGGGCGGCGGATCGTCTCATCCACATGGTTTGCGTCGTCCGACGGCCGCCGGCCCTAGCGACTCAGCACGAGCCAGGCCAGCCCAACGCCGACGCATACGTGCAGCACGGTCAGCGCGTGCAACCTCCATGAGAAGGCCCGGTCGGATGACTTGTGCCGAAGGCGTCTGCGGGCGGCGTAGGCCCCGGGGAAGCCGCCGACCGCGGCCATGCCCAGCAGCGTCCGCTCGCGGATCCGCCACGCGCCGCGGGCCGCCCGCCGCTTATCGAGCCAGAACGCCACCCACGCGGCGATTGACCAGGCCGCGTACCAGCCGATGACCGCGATCAGAACATGCCAGGTGCCCATCGGAGCAGTATGCCTCGCCCGCGCTACGATTGTCGCCCATGGCTACAAAGCTCACCACCGCGACGACCGAATTCGAGAAGACCGACCGCTGCGCAAGCCTCGACCATCGCCCGCGCGTGCTGCTGGGGAAGATGGGGCTCGACGGTCACGACCGCGGCGTGAAGGTCATCGCCCGCGCGTTGCGTGACTCGGGCGTGCACGTGATCTACTCCGGCCTCTGGCAGACGCCGGCGAGCCTGGCTGTCTCCGCCCGCGATGAGGACTGCGACGTCATCGCCGCGAGCATGATGAGCAACTCGCACCTGGTGCTGGGCCCGAAGCTGCTCGACGCGCTGGGCGACATGGGCAGGCCCGACCTGCCCGTGCTCATGGGGGGCATCCTGCCCGAGGAGGACCTCGCCAAGCTGCTCGACGCGGGCGTCGCGGCGTGCTTTACCACGGGCACGTCGCTGCTCGACATCGTCGAGGCGGTGACCAGCCGGACGAAGGCGTACGCCGAGCGCGTCGAGTCCGGCGGCGTCACGGCGCAGCTCGCACGCGATATCTCGCTCGTGCATGAGGGACGAGCCATCCGGGCCGATGCGACGCGCCGTCGGCCCAAGCGCGTCATCGGCGTGACGGGCAGCCCGGGCGCCGGAAAGAGCACGCTCGTCGCCAAGCTTGCGGGCGAGCACGCCCGGCGCGCAGAGAAGGACGCCTCGCTCGGCCGATGCGCCGTGATCGCCTTCGACCCCAAGAGCCCGATCACGAGCGGGGCGCTGCTGGGCGATCGGCTGCGCGTCGACTTCAACAGCCTCGGCGAGAACGTCTACTACCGGAGCCTGGCGATCAGCGGCGAGGACTACCACGGCCTGGGGGACATCCTCGAGCTCATCGGCGGTGCACACGAGGGCCAGAACGCTTTCGACACCGTGTTCGTTGAGACGGTGGGGGCCGGGCAGAACGAGACGAAGATCCGCGAGCACGTCGACCAGACGGCGGTGGTGCTCACGCCTGGCATGGGCGATGCGGTGCAGATGGACAAGGCCGGCATCCTCGAGATCGCGGACCTGTTCGTGTGCAACAAGGCCGACCACCCCGGCGAGCACGAGCTTGTGCGTGACCTGCGCGACGTGGCCGGCCGCCGGAAGATCCTCGAGACGGTCGCGACGCATTCGAAGGGCGTGCCCGAACTGCTCGACGTGTTGCTCGCCCCGTGACGGCGCCCGACGACCAGACCAGCCGCGGCTCCGAGCCGCGAGGCGGCCACGACGCCGATCGGGCGAGCCGGGAGCGCTGCCCGACCACGGTGCGCGCGAGCGATCCCGCGCCCGTCGAGCCTTCCGAGGAGGTCAGCGTCGAGCGGATGCCCGGCACGCGGCGTGCGCGCATCACGCCCGATGGTCGGTTCGTCTCCGGCCGACTCAAGGGCCTGACGATGGGCGGGGCGATCCTCGCGCTCGCCTGGCCCGTCATGATCGAGAGCTTCCTGAACTCGTTTGTCGGGCTGACCGACACGGCGCTCGCGGCGGGCATCGGCGAGGGCGCAACCGACGCGATCGGTGGCGGCTCGTACATCATGTGGTTCATCGGGCTCGTGATCATGGCGCTCGGCGTCGGTGCGACGGCGCTGGTCAGCCGGAGCGTCGGCAGCGGGCGGACGGCCGTGGCGAACGCGGCGCTCGGGCAGACGGTCCTGCTCGCGGGGCTGCTCGGTGTGGTCGTGGGCATCGCCGTTGCGATGCTCGTCGGCCCGGTCGCGACGCTCTTGAACATGGGTCCGGTCGCGACCCAGGCGTTCCGCGACTACATGCTCGTGATCTGCGCGGGCGTGCCCTTCGCGAGCATTCTCTTTGCGCTGATCGCGTGCGCCCGCGGCGCGGGCGACAGCATCCGCCCGCTATGGGCGATGGTCGTGCGGAACATCGTCAACGTCATCGTCAGCGTGGGGCTCAGCGGCATCGACTGGACACGCGCCACCGAGATCGACGGCGAGGTCGTCCGCACCGTGATCTGGGAGAACCCCAGCCCCTTCGCGATGGGTGTCACGGGCATCGCCCTCGGCACGGTCGCGGGCGACATCGTCGGCGCGCTGATCGTGCTGGTCATGGCGCGCAGCGGCATCTGGGGCATCCGCCTGCGCCTGGCGAGGCTCAAGCCGCACTGGCACACGATGCGCCGCCTCGTCCGTCTGGGCCTGCCGAACTTCTTCGAGACACTTGGTATGTGGCTCGGCAACTTCGCGATCGTGCTGATGGTGGGTTCGATCGGCGCGTCGGGCCTGCTCGGGGCCCACATCGTCGCCATCCGTATCGAGGCGTTCAGCTTCCTGCCGGGCTTTGCGATGGGCACGGCCGCGGCAACGCTCGCGGGGCAGTACCTCGGCGCGGGGAGCCCGGCGCTCGCCAAGCGCGCGGTGCTCGTCTGCGCCGGTGTGGCGGCGGCGGTCATGGGCACGATCGGGCTCGGCTTCATCTTCGCGGGCGTGTGGATCACGTCGCTGCTGAGCACGCAGCCCACGCACCTCGCGGAGGTGCCGAGGTTGCTTCTCATCTGCGGGCTCGTGCAGGTGCCGTTTGCGTTCGGCATCGTCTTCCGCTCCGCGATGCGCGGGGCCGGGGACGTCAAAGCCGTGATGGCGCTGACGTGGGTGTCGACCTACGTCATCCGCCTGCCGATGGTCTACGTGCTCAGCGGCGTCGACATCGCGCTGCCCGGGTGGTTCACGGGCGGGGAGGCGGTCATCGTGCCGAACCCCTCGCCGTTTGAGCCGAGCCTCGCGGGGCTTTGGCTTGGCATGTGCCTCGAGCTGATCGTGCGCGGCGTGCTCTTTGGCACACGCTTCGCCCGAGGCAAGTGGCTCGAGAAGGCGGTCTAGCGATTCACGCCGGCGAGGGATCTCCGGTCTCGGTTTCGGTGCCCTCGGTTTCGGCGTCGGTCTCGCCTGTGCCGGCGGCATCGCGGTCACGGACGTTGTAGTTGAAACGCTCGACGAGCTTCTCATAGGCGAGCGGGCCGAGGCCGTCGGGGCCGAGGACAGTCACGAGCTGATCGCGGGTGGTCTGCAGGGTGAGGCCGCCCGCAACGCCGCGGAACCGCTCGGACGAGATCGGCACGTACAGCTCCATCTGGCAGATCGCGATCGCCTTGATGCGGGGCATCTGGACGATGAAGTAGCGCTGGTCCTCGGGGATGGCGTCGCCCATGAGCGTCGGGTCGATCGTGCGGGCGTGCTCGAGCACGGCGTCGCGGAACGAGGCGCGGTTGAAGACCGAGCTCGACAGTGCGAGCACCGAGTCGGGCCGGACCTGGATGTTCTTGTTGATCTGGATGCGCGGGCGGGGTCGGCCGTCGGCTTGCTCGAGCGTCGTGCTCGTGCCGAAACGCTGCTCGATCGGCTCGAGCCCTTCACGCTTGGCCGTGTCGAGGAGGCTGCCCATATCGCCGAGCAGCGCCTCGTAGCGGCGGAGGTCACGCGTGTCGAAGGTGAGCTGGCGGCGGACGTCCTCGTAGCTGTCCGGCGGCGAGACCTCGCGGGCCTCGGTGACGAGCACGTAGTACTGGTTGCCGAGCGTGTCGCTCAGCACCGGGTCAACCACGGGCACGCCAACCTGCATCGGCAGGAGCGAGGCGTCGGGGTCGAAGGCGTCGAGGCGCTCGAGAGCAAGCGGCAGCGGGGTGGACTGGCTGCCGGTGCGGAACGATGCCTGCCCGAGGCCCGGGATCTGGGCGATGTCGCCAAGCTCGGTCCAGTCGATGTCGCGGTATGTGATCGAGGGCCGGCGCGTCGTGATGCCGAGCTCGGTTTCGAGGGCCTCGGCAACGGCGACCGAGACCGCCTCGAGATCGGTGGGCGTCCAGTCTCGGGGCAGGTCGTAGTAGTTGCCGGTCTTCTCAAGGCGGCGGGTGCTGCTGAGCACCTCCGAGCGGATGACGCGATCGGCGACATTCATCGCGCGAGCCACGGCCGCGTCGGTCAGGGCCGTGCGGACCGCGTCGCGCTCCTCGGCAAACTCGCCCGGGTACGTCTCGCGGTCGCGCTGCCACGCCTTGCGCAGCTCGACTGGATCGATCGTGACCGCGTTCGCCAGGCGCGTGCGGTCGAGCGTCAGCCACTGGAACTTGATCCGGCGCGGCAGCGTGTAGCCCACCGCGAACTCGCCGCCCGAGGGCGCGAGGTCCTTGAACCGCTCGAAGGTCGCCTGGAGCTGCTCGTCGGTCGGCTGGAAGTCATCATCCACGACGCCGGCGAGCACGGGCACGGCCGTGACGTACGCGACATTCAGACGGTCCTTCGCCGCGTTGACCACCTGGTAGTCCGGCACGCGTGCGGCGCTGTTGGTCAGTCGGATGAGGCGCTGGATGCCCCGGAGGTTCGCAAGAGCCTGGTAGAACTCATCGAGCATCAGCTGCGACCGCCCGGCCGCGAACGGCACGCGGTTGAGCAGCTCGCTCTGCGCCCGCTCGACCTCCGCCAAATACGCCGGCGATTGCAGGAAGTCGCCGGAGCCGAACTGCTGGAAGAACAGGGCGCGGACGAGCTCCTCGGCGAGCTGGGGCACCCACGCCTCGCCGTCGGCCGGGCCGCCCACCAGGCCGTAGCGCTCGGCCTCGGCCGTCATGAGCATGTAGTGGTCGACCTCGTTCTCCGGATCGATGCCCAGCTGCGGCAGCAGGATCGGCACGTAGCTCTGGAGCGCATCGACCTGGCGCGACGCGAGCGAGCGCTCGCCGATGGTGATCTTGCCGCCCTCGATGGTTGCGTAGGTGCGCTTGCGCGGGTCGCCACCGAGCTGCTGGGCCGCTTGGGGCAGCAGGAAGACGATCATGAGCAGCGTGCCGCCGATGGCGAGGATCCACGTCTGGTACCTGCGGATGAACTTGAGCATGGAGCGATCCGTCCGGATGGTGACGCGGCCGATCGGGAGAGCCGATCGGCCGCGGTGGGGGCGTTGCTATGCGGCCGCCACCCGCGGCGAGCGGGCGGGCAGAAGATCGATTAGCGATAGAACTCGATGATGAGGTTCGTGTTGACGTCGAAGGGCACCTGGTCCGAGGTCGGATAGGCGTTGACCTTGACGGTCAGGTCCGAGGGGTTGAGCTCGAGCCAGCCCGGAACCTCGTGGCCGGCGAGCGACTCGAGCGCCTCGCGGGCGAGCTTCTCAGACTTCTGCTTGACGGTAATCACGTCGCCGGGCTTGACCGCGTAGGAGGGGCGATCGACCTTCTGGCCGTTGACCCGGATGTGCCCGTGCGCCACGAGCTGGCGTGCGCCCCAGATGGTGCGCGACAGGCCCGAGCGGCGGACGACGTTGTCGAGCCGCTGCTCGAGGAGCTGCATGAGGATCTCGCCGGTGTTGCCCGGGCGGCGGTTCGCGTCGGCCATGTAGCGGCGGAACTGCTTCTCGAGGATGTTGTAGTGGTAGCGAAGCTTCTGCTTCTCGACGAGGCGGACGCCGTAGTCCTTGAGCCGGCGGCCGCGGTAGCCGTGCATGCCGGGCGCGGTCAGGGCGCGCTTGGAGGTGTGCTTGTGGTTGTCCTCGATGGGCACGCCGACGCGGCGGCTCAAGCGGACCTTCGGGCCTGTGTAGTTGGCCATGTCAATACTCCCGTCCCGCCCGCGGTCTGCGAGGGGTGCCAACCCGCGATGCCGGCATGGGCCGGGTGGGCTGGCGATCTGTGCCGGGTGGCCGCGGCTGCGGTCCGGCGGGGTGATCCGGATCGAAACCTCCCGGACGCTCCGGGAGGGCTCCCATTGAAGGTCGGCCGGTGTGCTGGGTCAATCACGAGTCGCCATCGGCGAGGGGGCATCGCGACTGTCGTACACTCCTGCCGCAGCGAAGCCGCGTGCGTCTGTGGGCACGCTCTGGGCGGCGGGGCACAGGGCGACTCGGGCACACGCGATCGCCGAAAGGGACGGGCACCGATGGGCCGATTGGCACGCGAGCGGGTTCGGCTACCGGTGGTCTATCCGGCCGGGCGGGGTCACGTACCCGACGCCTCGGCGGACGAACCCAAAGAAAAATGCGGCGTCTTCGGCGTCTGGGGAAGGGCCGACGGGGCCCAGCTTTCCTACCTCGGCCTCTTCGCCCAGCAGCACCGCGGGCAGGAGTCGGCCGGCATCGCGGTCACCGAGCACGGCCGAATACGCGCCCACACGGGCATGGGCCTCGTCGCCGATGTCTTCGGCCCCGCGGAGCTCGCCCCGCTCACCAGCGATGACGTCGTCGGCGCGATCGGGCACAACCGCTACAGCACCTTCGGCGGCTCCGAGGCCTGCAACGCCCAGCCGATCGTCCAGTCCTACGCCAAGGGCCAGGTCGCGCTCGGGCACAACGGCAACCTCGTCAACGGCTCGGCCCTCCGCCACTGGTTCGAGGCCCGCGGCCACATCTTCCACACCACCAGCGACTCCGAGGTCATCGTCCACCTGCTTGCGTCCCCCGAGCAGCAGAAGACCGGCGACGCGCTCGCCGCGGCCCTGCGTCGGCTCCAAGGCGCGTTCAGCCTGGTCGTGCTCTTCCCCGATCGCATCGAGGCGGCCCGCGATCCGTGGGGGTGGAGGCCGCTGGTCCTGGGCGAGATGCCCGACGGCGCGCCCGTCGTCGCGAGCGAGACCGTCACGCTCGAGGTGGTCGGGGCGCGGATCGTTCGCGAGATCGAGCCGGGCGAGATCGTCACGCTCAGCGACGCGGGCGTCGAGAGCCGACGTTTCGCCGACCCCGCGCCGAGGCTCGCGCGGTGCGTCTTCGAGCACGTCTACTTCGCGAGCCCCGCGAGCACGATCTTCGGCGACAACGTGCAGATCGTCCGCGAACGCCTCGGCGCGCAGCTCGCGAAAGAGTCGCCGTGCGAGGGCGCGGACTGGGTCATGCCCATGCCCGACTCGGGCCGGAGCGCCGCCAGCGGCTTCGCCCGCGCCAGCGGCATCATGTACCGCGAGGGCATCGTGCCCAACCGCTACGTCGGGCGAACGTTCATCAAGCCCACGCAGGAAGCACGCAAGGCCGCGGTGCGCCTGAAACTCAACGTCATTCACGAGATTGTGGACGGCAAGAAGCTCGTCGTCGTCGACGACTCGATCGTCCGCGGCACCACCACGCGCGAGAAGATGCGACAGCTCTACGAGGCGGGAGCGAAGGAAATCCACCTCCGCATCAGCTGCCCGCCCATCCGCCACCCGTGCCATTTCGGCGTGGACTTCGCCACACGCGACGAGCTCGTCGCGACGGGCCGAACGGTCGAGCAGATCCGGGACTTTCTCGGCGTGGACAGCCTCGAGTTCCTGTCACTCGAGGGCCTCCTCTCGTGCGTGAAGCACCCGGCCGACTCGTACTGCCACGCCTGCTACTCGGGTAAGTACCCGATCGACCTGGAACACCCGGTCGTCGGCGACGTGCTCGACGCGGAGGCGGGGAGGCTTTTTGCGTGACGTACCAAACCATCGAACTCACCCTCGCCCACTCCCCCGACTCCGACGACCTGGTCATGTGGTGGCCGCTCGTCGGCCAGCGCGGGCCCGACGGCACCCCTGTCGCCGGCCCGCTCGGTGAGCCCGCGATCAATACCGGCCGATACCGCTTCGTGCTCGCAAGCGACGAGGTCGAGACGCTCAGTGCCGCGGCGCAGGGCGGCGAGGGGGCCGACATCACCGCCATCTCCTGCGCCGCGTGGCCCGCGATGGCAGGCCGATACGCGATCACCGCCTGCGGCGGCTCCTTTGGCGAGGGCTACGGCCCCAAGGTCGTCGCCCGCCACGACGACGCTCGCTTCACCGAGGGCGATGTTGCCAGCCTCGCCGCGCCGGGCGTGCGGATCGGCATACCGGGTGTGCGGACCACCGCCTACCTCACGCTCCGCCTCATGGCTGGCGAGGTCGAGGTCGAGCCGTTGCCATTCGAGGACGTGGTGCCCGCGCTCGTGAATGGCGCCGTCGACGTGGGCGTGCTGATCCACGAGGCCCAGCTGACCTTCGCGGGTGACGGCCTGCGCGCCATCGCCGACGTCGGCGCGTGGTGGCACGCCGAGACCGGCCTGCCCCTCCCACTCGGGCTCAATGTGATCCGGCGCGATCTCGACGGGCGTTTCGGCGCGGGCACCGTCGAGGAGGTCGCCCGCCTGCTCGGCGACTCGGTCCGCATCGCACGCGAGCGGATCGACGACTCCAAGGCCTACCTCCGCCTGCACGCGGAGGGTCGCCCCGAGTGGACCGACGACGCGCTGGTCGACCGCTATCTCTCGATGTACGTCAGCGGCATGTCGGCCGACATGGGCCGGGCGGGCGTTGAGGCGATCGAGCGGCTGCTCGACGCGGGCGCGGTCGCGGGCCTCATCGACGCGGTTGATTCTGTCGACGTGGTCGGCCTGGCCGAGGCCGCCTCGTGAGGCTTGTGCGAGTCGACCACGGCGGCTGGTCGAGTGTCGCGGTCGACGCGGGCGGGGAGCCGATGGAGCTGCGCGAGCTCATCGGCATCGGCCGCAACTACGCCGAGCACGCCAAGGAGCGCGGTGCCGACGTGCCCGATCGGCCGCTGGTCTTCACCAAGAACATCGCGTCGGTGGTGCTCAACGGCGAGGATGTCGTCGTGCCGCCGAGCTGCCGCGATCCCGAGACGGGCGGCGAGCAGATCGACTTTGAGGGCGAGCTCGCGGTCGTCATCGGCGCGCCGGCGCGGGATGTCGCCGTTGCCGACGCGCTGAACTATGTTCTCGGCTACTGCATCGCCAACGACATCAGCGCCCGCTGGTGGCAGAAGCAGGGGGGCGGCGGGCAGTTCTGGCGTGGCAAATCCTTCGACACCTTCTGCCCGCTCGGGCCCGAGGTGATCCCGGCCGAGGCGGTGGGCGACCCGCAGGCGCTCTCGATCACGACGCGGGTTGCCGGCGAGGTCATGCAGCAGGGCACCACGGCCGACATGATCTTCCCGGTCGCCACGCTCATCGCGGAGCTCAGCCGATCGACGACGCTCGTGCCCGGCACGGTGATCCTCACCGGCACGCCCGCCGGCGTCGGCGCGGGACGAACCCCGCCCCGCTGGCTCGGCGAAGGCGAAACGGTCGAGATCGAGATCGAGCGGCTGGGAGTCCTGCGAAACACCGTGCGCTTCGCCTGAGCTTTGATCTACTCATGCGAACGGCCCGGCACGCCGGCTCGCCCCCTATCGTCGGTGGACCCATGGCCAAGCGCAAGAAGGACAACGTGGCGAGCCGCGAGCCTGTGATCGAGAATCGCAAGGCCCGCCATGACTACAACATCATCGACACGCTCGAGGTCGGCATCGCGCTGCAGGGCTCGGAGGTCAAGGCGGTGCGGGCGTCGCTCGTCTCGCTCGCCGAGGGTTTCATCATGGCGAGCCGAAGCCCGTGCCGCCTCGTGCTCCACCAGGTCAACATCGGCGAGTACGGCCCGGCCGGGCGCATGAGCCACGCCGCGGTCCGCAACCGCGTGCTGCTCGCGCATCGCAAGGAGATCGAGAAGCTCGCGATCGCGCTGGAGACCAAGGGCGTCTCGCTTGTCCCACTCAAGATGTACTTCAAGGACGGCCGGGCGAAGCTGCTCCTCGGCGTCGGCGAGGGCAAGGGCCACCAGGACAAACGCAACACGATCAAAGAGCGTGAGGCACGGCGCGACATCGACCGGGCGATGTCGAAGCGGATGAAGGTCTAGCGCGGGCGGGTCAGATGCCCGAGCCGCGGTACTTGCGGGCGATCGCGAGCTTTGCGCGGGCCGCTTCGCGTGCGACGCGGATCCGCTCGACCTCGGCGGTGGGGTCCGCGGCGCCGGCGGCGGGCACGAGGGCGTCGGCCTCGGCGACCTCGGCCTTGACGTCCGCCTCGACGAGGTTTTCGGCCGGCACCGCGTGCTCGGCGAGGATGGTCAGCGTGTCGCTCGCCATCTTCACGAAGCCGCCATCGATGAAGTACGAGCGCTCGCCGCCCGCAGCCGTGGTCTCGGGGAAGGCGAGCCGGAGCTCGCCCGTGCCGAGGCGGGCCACGATCGGGGCGCGACCGGGCAGCACACCGAAGAGGCCGTCCCACGCGGGGATCGAGGCGTAGGTGACCTGCTCATCGAGCAGCTTGTCTTCGGGGGTCACGAGCGTGCACTTGATCGTCTTGCTTGCCACGCGCGGGCTCCTTTGGCGGGCCGGCTTGCCTGCCGGCTCGGGGTCGCTTGGGACGCGATGGTAGGCTCGGGTGCGATGCGAATGCGTGCCCTGCTCACCCTGACCGTCGCGGCTCTCGCGCTCGCCCTCGCGTGCGTGCTCCGCCTTGCCGTGGGCGGCGACGGGCTGGCGCTGCCGACGGCCGACATCGTCTGGGAACTCCGCGGGCTCCGCGTTGTCAGCGGCGTGATCGTCGGGGCCAGCTTGGGCATCGCGGGCGTCATGCTCCAGGCGCTGCTTCGAAACCCGCTCGCCTCGCCCGACCTGCTCGGGCTCAGCGCCGGCAGCGGGCTGGCGGTGTCGATCGCGATGTACCTCGCGTGGAAGCGGGACGGGCTCATCGTCACGGGCGGCTGGCTCGAGTTGCCGGCGCTGCTCGGCTCCATGGCGGCTCTCGCGGGCGTCTACGTCCTCGCGCAGCGTCGGGCCCGGCTCGAGCCGATCAGCCTGATCCTTGTCGGCGTGATCGTCGGCGTGATGTGCGCCGCCGGCTCGGTGTTCGTGCAGCACCTCCTGCCCGACCGGGGCGTGGCGGCCGGACGATGGATGATGGGGGCACTGCGCGACGACGTCACCTGGTCTCGCCTGGTCGTCGGCGGGAGCGCGGTCGTTGCGAGCCTTGCGCTCGGCCTCTGGTTGAGCCCCGCGATGGATCGCCTCGCGACGAGCGAGGAGGAGGCGCGCGCCATGGGCGCCCGCGTCGGGCTGGTGCGTGTGGTGCTCTTTGTCGCCAGCGGCGTGCTGACGGCCGTCAGCGTCGCGCTGGCGGGCCCGATCGGGTTCGTCGGTTTGGTCTGCCCGCACCTGGTCCGCATGGCTGCGGGACCCCGGCACGGCGTGGTGCTGGTGGGAGCCGCGGTCGCCGGCGCGGCGCTCGTTGTTGGTGCCGACGCGGGGGTCAAGGCTGCAATGCTCGACGCCGGGCGCATGCCGATCGGCGTGATCACCGCGATGGTCGGCGGGCCGGTCTTCCTCTGGCTGCTCATCGGCTCACGCCGACGGGGCGAGCTTGCCGGCTGACGGCATTGTCAGACGTTGAAGTACTTCGCCTCCGGGTGGTGCACGATGATCGCGCTGGTCGACTGCTCGGGATCGATCTGCCAGTTCTCGGTCAGATGGCACCCGATGCGCTCGGGCTCGATCAGGCGGAACAGGCGTTCCTGATCCGACATGTCGGGGCACGCGGGGTAGCCGAACGAGTAGCGCGAGCCGCGGTACTTCTGCGTGAACAGGTTGCGGATTTGTGGCGAATCGTCGGTGCCGGTTCCCATCTCTTGCCGCACGTGCTTGTGCCAGAGCTCGGCCAATGCTTCGGCGCACTCGACGCCGAAGCCGTGCATGTACAGGTACTCGGTGTAGTCGTTCGCCTCGAAGAGTTTCTGGGCGACCTCCGAGACGCCGGTGCCGACGGTCACGCACGTCATCGCGATCACGTCGCGCTCGCCGGTGCCCACGTCGCGGAAGAAGTCGGCGATGCACTGGCTTTTCCGGCCCTGCTGGCGCGGGAATGTGAACCGCTCGATCTCCTTGTCGTGATCGTCGGCGTCGTAGATCACCACGTCGTTGCCGTCGCCGTTGCACGGGAAGTACCCGTAGACGACCTTGGGCGTGAGGATCGCCTCGTCCTTGCACTGGGTCTTGAGGCGGTCGAGCACAGGGTGGACCTTGTCGTCGAGCACCGCCTGGTACTCGGCATCGCTCATCGCGCCCTTCTTGAACTGCCATTGCCCGCGGAAGAGCGCGACGGTGTTGATGTACGGGTAGATGGCGTCGAGCGCGATGTCCTCGACGACGCGCGAGCCGAAGAAGGGCGCCGAGGGCACCGCGACGTCGGTCGCGACGGCCGAGCGCACGATCGTTGCGGTGTCCCCGTCGCGAGCCGCGGCCAGCGCCGCGTCCTCGCGATCGCCTCGCTTGGCCTTCGCGTCGGCGATGGTCTTCTCGGCCTCGGAGCGCTTCGCCAGGCGCGCCTCGACCTGCGCATCGATGTCCGCCAGTCGCCCCTCGGCGATGTGGTCCATCACGCTCAGGCCCTCGAAGGCGTCCTTGCCGTAGAGCAGCGGGCCGCTGTAGACGCTGCGGAGGTGGCTCTCGGCGTAGTGCCGCGTGAGAGCGGCGCCGCCGAGCACGACGGGCACGTCCACGCCCTGCTCATTCAGCTCGCGGAGGTTCTCCTCCATCACGTTCACGCTCTTGACGAGCAAGCCCGACATGCCGATCGCCTGCGCGCCCGTCTCGCGCCACTTCTCGAGGATCGCCGAGAGCGGTTGCTTGATGCCGATGTTGTAGACCGTGTACCCGTTGTTGGTCAGGATGATATCGACCAGG
>CAYQAD010000004.1:0-28140 GCA_964415125.1 uncultured Phycisphaeraceae bacterium
AGGCGGACTGGTCGATGGCCCAATCGGGCATGACCCACGGGCAGAAGAAGCAGCGCCGCGACGCATTGGCCGCGGCCGCGATCCTGCGCGACTTTCTCGCAGAACGCGCGGTCGCCGCCCCGAACGATCGTGCGAGCCCAGCCGCCGACGACACCCGCGACGACTAGCGCCGGCCCGCGAGGGTCGGGTTGCCCGCGAGCGGTGCGCCGGGCTGACGCTCCGGCGGCACGGTGGCGTGCACAAGGGTCAGCTCGATGCCGATCGTGGGCGAGACCTTGCCGCGGGTGTTGCCCTCGGTCGCGACCATCGCGTGCGTGACGCCGAAGTCATGGAGGCCGACGTCGAACGTGGCGCGCAGCGCCGCGAGTTCGCCCCGCACGACCGCGTCGGGCGAGGTGTCGGCCGGTAGGGTCGTGATCGTCGCGTTGGGCACGGTCAGCGTGCGCGAGGCGCCCTTGATCTGCATGGTGCCGATGAGGGTGCAGCTGATCGTGCGCGCGCCGGTGCGCACCGCGGCGGGGTCGTCGACGGGCTCGACGTCGGCGACGCGCTCAAGGTCGAAGCGGATGAAGGGATGCACCGCGGCGTCGAGCCATTCGGCGCGCAGCAGATGCTCGTCGCGTGTGCGGAGGCCCGTGCGGAGCTCGGCGACGGGGACGCGCCAGGCGCCGGCGCGGGGCGTGAGGTCGGCATCGAGGACGAGGTAGCCGTGCGTCTGGTTCGATCGGCCTCGGATGGTCTCGAGGGGCGTGTCGGAGAGGAAGGCGATCTGCACGTCGCGTCCGGGCAGGGCATGGTGGACGGTGCCGAGCGTCGCGTGCTCGGTGGGCACGTCGATGCGCGGGTCGGGCCGATCGGGCTCGGCGAAATGGCCGGCCGACGCGGGGCGCGGCGAGGGCGCGAGCACGCGCACCGTGCCGAGCACCGCGACGATGATGCCCACGGAGAGCAGAGCGCCGAACCAGCGTCGGCCGAGCGAGAGCGTCATGGCGAGGGCTCCGGATGGGGCGTGCGGGTCGGCGGTGCGGTGTCGCCGGCGGGGAGCACGCAGGCGAGGGCGACGCCCGCGAGGGTGATCGTGAGCACGCTCGGCCAGCTTCGGGCCGGGGCGTCGGGCAGCAGCCCGAGCTGGAAGCGGGTGGGCGGCTCGGCATCGGTGCGGGCCGGGGTCTGGGCGAATCGCTCGGCCAGCGGGCCCGGGAGCATCGCGTCGATCTCTGGGTCGGGCCAGGTGGTGATCGCGGCACGGCCGGTGGCAAACCACCCGGCGGTGGCGGCCGCGAGCACGGCGAGGATCGAGATGATGCGAACGCGGTACACGGGCGTGAACTCGATGGAGGCGAGGCTCGGGGGCCGACCGGGTTACAGTGGTGCGACCGCGGTTGGCAGCGCCGCCGACGCGGGGCGGTATCGATGCAAGAGACCACCGCCGAGCGTCTCGGCGCGTGGACAATGCTGGATATCGGCCCATACCGGGGCCCGCTTGACCGCACCTGACGACCACCCACCGGGGCCCATCTGCCCGGAACGCGAGGAGATCGCATGACCCTTCGAAACCTCGACAGACTGCCCTGCGGTCTCTCACGCGCCCTTCCCAGCGCGCTGGCGGCCTCGGCCCTGACGCTCGTCGCGAGCGCCGGGCTTGCCAGCGCCACGCCTCCCGCGGCGGCGCTCGCCAGCGCGGCGGTGGCCCAGCCCGGCACCTTCGCCAGCGCCGATGCGCTGCTCGACGCGCTCGAGGTCGCCGACGAGGGGATCGATCGGCTCAGCTCGCGCGTGCGGTACACGCGGTTCTTTGCGATCGCGGGGGACATGCAGCAGCGCGTGGGCGATCTGTACTTCGTCGCCGACGTCCGGCCCGCGAGCGCCCGAGGCACCGGCCTGCCGAGGCGCGCCTTCCGCGTGGACTTCGAGACGCTGATGGTCGGTCGACGCGTGGAGCAGGAGCAGAAGACCTACGTCTTTGACGGCGAGTGGCTCGCCGAGCGTGCGCCGGAGGAGAAGCTGTTCATCAAGCAGCAGATCGCGCCGCCGGGCGAGTCGGTCGATCCGCTGCGGATCGGCGAGGGGCCGTTCGTCGTGCCCGTCGGGCAGCGCAAGGCCGAGATCGTCAAGCGGTACAGCGCAAGGCTCGCGCCCGAGGACGAGGGCATCAGCCAGTGGCCGAGCCTCGCGGCACGCGCCGCGGGCACGGTGCAGCTCAAGCTCGAGCCGCTGGCGAGCTATGCCGACCAGTCGGACCACCAGACGATCCGCGTGTGGTACGACCGCGGGTCGCTCTTGCCCGTGCTCGCGCTGACCGTCGGCTTCGACGGCGACACGACGGTCGTGGAGATGCTCGACGTGCTGACCAACGACAACGCGCGGATGGACGACGCGGCCTTCGACACCACGCCTCCCAGCGAGCCGGGCTGGGACGTGCAGGTGCGCGAGTGGCGCGGGGACGTGGAATGATCCGGGCCGGCGCGCTGATCGCGGCTGCGGGCCTGGCGCTGTGCGTGCCGATCGCGGGCGCGCAGGTCGAGGTGACCGAGAGCGGGGCGGCGAAGATCGAGCTTCCGGCGACGGCCTCGTCGGTCTCGCCCGCGGTGCTCGAGCGCCTCGAGGCGCCCTTCCTCTCACCCGACGAGGGCCGGGCGCTCCGCGTCTTTCACGGCGTGTGGCGCGACGACGACCTGACCACGCCCGAGCTGCGCGCCCGCGCGATGCTCACGCGCGGCGTGTACGACCTTGCCGACGACGCGCCCCTGCTGCTGCGCGCCGAGGCGGCGCTGGGGCGGGGCGACCTCGATGAGGCGATTGCGTTGAGCGAGGGCGTCGACGGACTGACCGCGGCGCGTATCCGCGCGATGGCGCTGCACGGGCTGGGGCGGATCGACGAGGCGGCGGCGCTGGCCGAGGGGGTCGATGCGGCGCTGGCGCGTGCGACCGATCCGGAGGCGTTGGTCGACGCGGTTCGGCTCGTGGCGCTGCGGGCGCGGCTGATCGACCCGGGCGAGCAGGCGGCGGGGGCGTACCGGGCGATGCTCGGGGCGCTCGGACGCGCCCGCAACACGCTGGATCGGCTCGACTGGCGCGTCCGGCTGGCCGAGGCGGAGATCTTGCTCGACAAGGGCAATCGCCCGGAGGCGCAGGCGGCGCTGACCGAGGTGCTCGCGCTGAACCCGCGCTCGGCCGAGGCGATGCGGATGCTGGGGGAGATGGCGGTGGGCTCGTTCGCGTTTGAGCCCGCCCTGAAGATCGCCGACGATCTCGACGCGCTCGCGGGCGAGGACGGCCCGAGCGTGGGTGCGGCGATGATCCGCGCCCGCGCCGCGCTGCGCCAGGGCGATGCCGAGGGCGCGGAGCTGGCGCTCGCGCCGGTGCTGGAGCGGCACCCGAGCCATCGCGGCCTGCTCGGCTTGCACGCGGCTGCGGCGGCACGCGGCCACGACGACGAGGCGCTGGCAGCCCGGCTCGCGGCGCTCGACGCGATGAGCCCCGGTGCCGCGGCCGGCTGGATGGAAGTCGGGCGTGCGCTCAGCGAGGCCCGCCAGTACGACGCGGCGCGGGACGTACTCGTCGAGGCGACGCAACGCGAGCCCGCGTGGGCAAGGCCCTGGACCGAGCTCGGGCTGATGGAGGTCCAGGCCGGGCGCGACGAGGCGGCGCGGGCGGCGCTCGAGCGGGCCTTTGCGCTCGATCCATTCAACATCCGCGTGGACAACTCGCTGCGACTGGTGCGCGGGCTGATCGAGGAGTTCGAGACGATCGAGGGCGAGCACTTTGCCGTGCGCTATCGCCCGGGGCTCGACGCGGTGCTGGCGCCCGAGGTGCTCGCGGCGATGGAGGGCGTGCACGAGCGGGTCTGCGGCGACGCGCCGGGCAGCATCCGCCACACGCCGAGGCAGCGAACGCTGATCGAGCTGATGCCGGACCACGCGTGGTTCAGCGTGCGGATCACGGGCACGCCGCAGCTCTGGACGATGGCGGCGGCGACGGGCCCGGTCATCGCGATGGAGACGCCGCGTGATGGCGTGGGGCAGAGCGTGGGGGCGTACGACTGGGAGCGGGTGCTACGCCACGAGTACGTGCACACCGTCACGCTCGACCGGACGAACAACCGCATCCCGCACTGGTTTACCGAGGCGGCGGCGGTGTATTTGGAGGACGCGCCGCGTGACTACGCGCGGTGCAAGCTGCTCGCGGCGGCGCTCGCAAGCGACGCGCTCTTTGCGCTCGATGAGATCAACGTGAAGTTCGTCCGGCCTGAGAAGCCGACGGATCGCTCGCAGGCGTACGCGCAGGGGGCGTGGATGTACGAGTTCATCATCGAGCGGTTCGGCGACGATGCGCCGCTTCGCCTGATGGACCGGTATGCGGAGGGCTGGACCGAAGCGCGAGCCTTCGAGGAGGAGCTCGGCCTGACGACCGAGGGGTTCAAGGCCGAGTTCGTGCCTTGGGCGCGCGAGCAGGTCATCGCGTGGGGCATGGCGCTGCCCGAGGGCGTGCCGAGCGCCGCAGAGCTGCTGGCGGCGGCGCAGGAGCCCGAGCGATTGATCAAGCGAGCGCCCGATGCGGCGGCGGGCGATGGCCCCTTTGCGATGCCCGAGCCGAATGACACGCCGACAGGCCTCGCGGACGTGAGCGACGAGATGCTCGCGGCGTGGCTTGCCGAGCATCCCAAGCACCCGGAGCTGCTCGAGCTTGCGCTGCGGCGCGAGGTGGCGCTCTGGGGCGGTGATCTTGTCGGCGATGCGCTCGCGCTGGCCAAGCGGTACGCCGAGGCGAGGCCCGTGGACGATCTCCCCCACCGCTTGCTGGCGCAGTTTTATCTGAGCGGCGAGGGCGAGTTTCTCGAGGTGCCGATCGGTCCGGAGGGCGCGATCCCGCATCTGGAGTATCTCGATGCGCGCGAGGTGAACAGCCCCGCGTACGCCGCGGAGCTCGCGCAGCGCTATGGCGAGCTGGGGCGCTTCGACGAGGGGCTCGCCAAGGCGCAGCGGGCGCTGCGGCTTGCGCCCTTCGACGCGGACTACCGCGAGCTGGCGGCCCGGCTTGCGATCCTCGCCGAGGCGTGGGGCGAGGCCGAGCGGCAGCTGCTCGCGCTGATGATGATCGAGCCCGAGGTCGAGCACCACCGCGCGCGCCTCGATGCGCTGCACGCCATGTTTGCGAACGGCGAGGCTGGCTGAGCGCGTGGTCTTGCGTTACTTCTCGCCGCTGGCGTTGCCCGGGGCCGGGGGCTTGCGGTCGTTGGCGGGCCAGCCGGTCCACTGCATGAAGCGCTCGCGGAGGTCGTCGGCGGGGTCGAGGTGGGCGAGGTCTTCGTCGGCGTAGTTGATCGCGGGTTTGGCGGTGAGGGTGGATCGGCTGGTGCGCCAGAGGCTGGACCACGCGGGATCGCCCGTGGGCGTGCCGTCGATGACGAAGGGCAGCACGGGTGCGCCGGTCTTGCGGACGATCAGGGAGAGCCCGCGGAGGAAGGGTCGGATTTGCTTGGGCGGGCGCTCGAGGTGGCCCTCGGGGAAGATGCCGAGCACGCCGCCGGACTTGAGATGCTCGATCGCGGTGCGTGTCGCGCGGACCTCGTTGCCCCGGCTGCGATCGACGAAGATGATCCGCCCCCAGGTCCACAGCCACTGGAGCTGGGGCACGCGCATGTCCTCGGCCATGATCCAGCGGATCTCGAAGGGGCACGCGGCCTGGATCAGCACCGGGTCGACGCCCGCGGTGTGGTTGGCGACCACGATGAGCGGGCCCGGGGTCCTCGATTGGGGGATGTGGGCCTTGCCATCGACCCGCAGGCGGTGCACGAGGCGGCAATAGGGGGAAACGAGGGCGAGGAAGAGGCCGGTTTCGACGTCGCCGCGGGGGTTGCGCAGCACGGCCCGGCTCGCAAAGCCGAAGGCTGCGAGGGCTGCAACTGCTGCGATGAGCCAGAGTTGGATCGGCACCGACGCATGTTAGCGAGCGTTTACCAATTTTCCCGGGGAAACGCTCGGAAGTGTCGCCGGTTTGCAGCTGGGGCGGGTGCTCGCGACGCGATGTTTGGTGCATGGGTGGTGTTTGGGTCGCGGGCATTGGTAGGATTTGGCGATGGCTGGCGGGCGTGATGATCTGTGGTCGGGCAAGCGGGCGGAGGCGCGCCGGGCGGTCGAGCCGCTCGCCGTGCGGATGCGGCCGAGGTCCATCGACGAGTTCGTCGGGCAGGGGCATCTGCTCGACGAGGGCAAGCTGTTGCGGCGGATGCTCGATGCGCGCGTGGTCACGAGCCTGCTCGTGCACGGGCCGCCGGGCACGGGCAAGACGACGCTGGCGGGGCTGATCGCGCAGCACACGAGCCGGCGGATGGTGCGTGAGAACGCGGCGCTGGTCGGTGTGAAGCGGATCCGCGAGGTGGTCGACGAGGCCGACGCGCTGCTCCAGCAGACGGGCAGCCGGACGATTCTGTTTCTGGACGAGATCCATCGGTTCACGCGGGCGCAGCAGGATGTGCTGCTGGGCGATGTGGAGCGCGGGCTGATCACGCTGATCGGTGCGACGACGGAGAACCCGCTGTTCGCGTGCAACTCGGCGCTGGTGAGCCGGAGCACGCTGCTGCGGCTCGAGCCGCTCGGCGAGGCGGAGATCATCGCGGTGCTGCGTGCCGCGATCGCCGACGAGACGCGCGGGTATGGCTCGATGGACCTGCGCGTCGACGACGCGGCGCTGGGCGTGTGGGCGCGGCTGTGCGAGGGCGACGCCCGGCGAGCGCTGACGGCGCTCGAGGTCGCGGTCGCGAGCGAGGGCGGCGCGGCTGGCACGCCGATACTGATCGACGCGGCGGTGGCCGAGGCGTCCATCCAGCGCAAGGCGGTGGTGTACGACGGCACGGGCGACGAGCGGTACGACTCGATCAGCGCGATGATCAAGAGCGTCCGCGGCGGCGATCCGGACGCGGCGCTGTACTGGATGGCGAAGATGCTCGAGGGCGGCGAGGACCCGCGATATCTCGCCCGCCGGCTCGCGGTGCTCGCGAGCGAGGACATCGGCAACGCCGATCCGCAGGCGGTCGTGTTCGCGCAGGCGTGCTGGTCGATGGTCGAGCGGCTGGGGATGCCCGAGTGCCGGATCACGCTCGGGCAATGCGCTACGTACTTGGCGCTCGCCCCCAAGAGCAACGCGGCGTACCGGGCGATCGACGCGGCGCTCGCGGACGTGCGCGACGGGCGGACGGTGCCCGTGCCCGTGTACCTGCGCGATCCGAACAGCTCGCCCGTGATCGCCGAGGACGGCGGGGGCATCAAGCTCAGAGAACGTCACGGCGAGAAGTACGCGTACTCGCACAACGCCCGCGACGGCGTGGACGGGCAGGGCGTGACGGGCCAGTCGTACCTCGGCGTCGAGCGCGAGTACTACGAACCCTCGCAGGCGGGCGCGGAGGCCGCGATGGCGGACCGCCTGCGCGAGATCAAGCACGTGCGGGCCGAGGCCCAGCAGCGCGCCGCGGGCACACGGAACGGATCGCGGGGATGAGCGGGCCGCACGCAGCTAAGCCGACGAGCAAGGCCGGGTGGCGGGCCCGCATGAAGGAGGTCGTCGCCGAGACGAGTGCCGAGCAGCGGGAGGCGTGGTCGACCGCGCTCTGCGACGTGCTGCTCGACAGCGGGCTGGTGGGCGAGGCGATGGTCGTGCTCGGGTACGGGGCGTTCCGGGGCGAGCCGGATGTTTCGCGTGTTGGTGACGTGGTCGTCCGGCGTGGTGGACGGCTGTGCATGCCCGTGATCGACTGGGACTCGGGGGCGATGCACGCGGGCGAGGTGCACACCCTGCATGTGGGTGCGGCGGGGGGGCCCGTGGAGGGGCGGTACGGCACGCCGATCGCGCCCGAGGGCGCGGAGGTGATCCCCGCGTGGGACATCGGCGTGGTGCTGGTGCCGGGGATGGCGTTCGACGCGCGTGGCGGGCGGCTCGGGCGCGGGGCGGGGTTTTACGATCGGTATCTGCGGGGCTTTGCCGGGCTGACGATCGGCGTGTGCTTTGATGTGCAAGTGATCGACCGTGTGCCGATGGAAGAGGGGGACGTTCGGCTGGACGCGGTGGCGACCGAGTCGGGCGTGCGCATGGTTCGGGGCTAGTGTCCGCAGACGGATTTGGCCTCGGGCCCGCGACTTTGGGCGAAAGGACAGCAACGGATGGCACTTCCCTCGCAGACTGGTCGGGCCTCTTCTTCGGGGCGGACGTACGTGTATCGCGGCGGCAAGGGGCGGCGCTCGAAGCTCGGGCCGGCGGTCTTCGTGGTGCTGCTCGTGGTGGTCGGCGCGTGGTTCGGGTGGCGTGTGTGGAGCGACCGCACGCCCGGCGAGGGCACGCTGGCGGGGGCCGAGGCGGGCACCGCCGGGGCCGCGGATGGTGCGGCGACCCAGGCCGACACCGCGCCGCCGCCGGTGGTGATTGATCAGGGCGGCTCGCCGACCGCATCGCTCAACGGATCCGCGACGGGCGACGTGTCTGGGTCTGGGTCTCTATCGGGGTCACCCGCCGAGGCCGTGGGCGGCGCGCGACCGACCGAGGCGGCGCAGAACATCGGTTCGCAGCGTGTTGAGCCGCAGACCCCGGCGCGGACGAACCCTCGGATGCCCTCGGAACAGCTGCCCGAGCCTGGCGCGCTGAGCGACGCGATCCGCAAGGCCGAGGAGGATCAGCCGGCCGGCCGCAGCCAGCCGCCGACGCCCGCCGAGGCGTTCACGGCGCGTCGTCGGGAGTCGGCCACCTCCGACCCCGCGCCCGGTGTGGCGGGGGCGCTTGCCGAGGCGGAGCGATTGATTGCGCGGAACGAGCCGATCGCGGCGCGGTCGGTGCTGAATGGCGCGCTGCTGCGCGTGCCGCCGAGCGAGGCCGGGCCGTTGCGCGATCGGCTCACGCGGCTCAACGACGACCTGGTCTTCTCGCCCAAGGTGTATCCGGGCGTGATGGGCACGGAGGCGTACACCATCTCGGCGGGCGACACGCTGAGCAGGATCGCGTACCGCAACGATCTCGCGGTCGATTGGCGGCTGATCCAGCGGGTGAACCGGATCTCGAATCCGCAGCGGATTCGCGTGGGTCAATCGATCAAGCTGGTGCGGGGCCCGTTCCACGCGGTGGTGAGCAAGAGCGACTATCGGCTGGACTTGTATCAGGGCCCGCCGGAGGAGCCCGACCGCTGGACGTACATCCGGTCCTTTGACGTGGGGCTTGGCGAGGACAGCGGCACGCCGACGGGCGTGTTCCGCGTGCGCCCGAACAGCAAGCTCGTGAACCCGCGGTGGACGAACCCGCGCACGGGCGAGCACTTCGAGGCCGACGACCCGGAGAACCCGATCGGCGAGCATTGGATCGGGCTGCAAGGGCTCGGCGAGAGCGCTGTGTGGGAGGGCTACGGCATCCACGGCACGACCGACCCGGACAGCATCGGGCAGGACCGCTCGATGGGGTGCGTCCGGCTGGGGCACGAGGACGTCGCGTTCGTCTACGAGCTGCTGGTGGACGGCGTGAGCGTGGTCGTCATCGAGGACTGAGAACCCGGGCTGGGCGGCCGTCGATTCGGCGGCGGCTGGGCACGATCGGCATCGGCGGCGAAGAATGTCATAAAGCGTTGATACGCAATGCTTTGTGACCACTTTATGGAGTGGATTTTCGCGGGGTGTTTGCGTAGGATTCTCGCCGCGCCCGAGGGTGCCTGCGGGGTGCCTGTGCGCGGCGTGGTCGGCTGCCGTTTCGCGGGCGGCGGCCCGACACAGGTACCGCGCAACGAACGGGTGCAGATGGCCGATTCTCCCGAGCAACAGCCCTCCTCCACGCCGACCACCAACGGCACGAGCCCCACCTCCACCAACGGGCAGTACGGCTCGGACCAGATCAAGGTGCTCGAGGGTCTCGAGGCGGTCCGCAAGCGCCCCGGCATGTACATCGGCGGCACGGGCATCAACGCGCTGCACCACCTCGTGTACGAGGTCGTCGACAACTCGATCGATGAGGCGATGGCGGGGTACGCGTCGCACGTGTCGGTCACGGTGCTCGCCGACGGGACGTGCCGGGTGAGCGATGACGGGCGCGGCATTCCCATCGAGCCCATGAAGAACGACGATCCGAATCTCGACGGCAAGCCCGCGGTCGAGGTCGTGATGACCAAGCTTCACGCGGGCGGCAAGTTCCAGCAGGAGGGCAGCGCGTACAAGGTCTCGGGCGGCCTGCACGGCGTGGGCGTCTCGTGCGTCAACGCGTTGTCGGACATGCTCGAGGTCGAGGTGTGGCGCGACGGCGAGATCCACGCGATGGAGTTCAGCCGGGGCGAGGTCACCAAGCCGCTGGCGAAGATCGGGCCGATGCCCGAGAACGCGTCGCGGAAATCGGGCACGACGGTGACGTTCCGCCCGGACCCGACAATCTTCCCCGTGACCGACTTCGTGTACGACACGCTGCTCACGCGCCTGCGCGAGCTGGCGTACCTGAACCCGGGTGTGACGATCCGCCTGGGCGACGAGCGCGTCGGGCCCGACGGCGAGCCCCGGGCCGACGAGTTCTGCGCCGACAACGGCCTGCTCGAATACGTCACGCACCTGATGGCGGGCAAGAGCGAGGTGAGCAGCCCGGTCTATCTGAGGCGCGAGGACGAGGAGCGCAGCATGATCTGCGAGGTCGCGCTGCAGTACCACAACGGGTACAACGAGCTGCTGCTGACCTTCGCGAACAACATCAACAACGTCGACGGCGGCACGCACGGGCAGGGCTTCAAGGTCGCGCTGACGCGCACGCTCAACGGGTATGCGCGCAAGGCGGGCATCATCAAGGACAAGGACCCCACGCCCACGGGCGACGACCTGCGCGAGGGCCTGATCGCGATCGTGAGCGTGAAGCTGCCGAATCCCGCGTTCAACAACCAGCCCAAAGAGAAGCTGCTCAACCCCGAGATCGAGACATTCGTGGGGCAGGCGGTGAGCGAGGCGCTGGAGACGTGGCTGGAAGAGCACCCGGCCGAGGCGAAGCGGCTGTGCCAGAAGGGCATCATCGCGGCGCAGGCGCGCGAGGCGGCACGGAAGGCGCGCGAGCTGACGCGCCGGAAGACGGCGCTGGACTCGGGCTCGATGCCCCACAAGCTGCGGGACTGCAAGACCAAGGACGTCACGCGGAGCGAGATGTTCATCGTGGAGGGTGACTCGGCCGGCGGCAGCGCGACGCAGGGCCGGGACGTCGAGACGCAGGCGATCCTGCCCTTGCGGGGCAAGCTGCTCAACGTCGAGCGGGCGCGGATCGACAAGATCCTGGGCTTCGAGGAGATCCGGACGCTGATCGCGGCGCTGCGCTGCGGCATCGGCGCGGACTTTGACATCGCGAAGCTGCGCTACGGCAAGGTCGTGATCATGACCGACGCCGATGTGGACGGAAGCCACATCCGCACGCTGCTGCTGACGTTCTTCTTCCGGCAGATGCCCGAGCTGATCAAGCGTGGACACGTGTTCATCGCGCAGCCGCCGCTGTACCAGCTCATCAAGGGCAAGACGGGGCGGTACGTGCTCAACGAGAGCACGCTCGCCGACACGCTGACCGAGCTGGGCCTGGAGGGCTCGTCGCTGGTGGTGCGTGACCTCAACGCCGACCGCGCGAGCAAGGGCGAGGCGGTGGAGCTCCGCCGACTCGAGGGCGACGACGTCGCGCGGGCGGTGCAGAAGCTGCGTCGCCTGGGCGATCTGGTCGAGGTGGCCGAGCGCCGTGGCGTGCCCTTCCCCGACCTGCTCTCGACGCGTTCGAACGATCCGACGGGCGAGGGACGCCTGCCGACCCACCGCGTGACGTGGCGCGGCAGCGAGGCGTTCGCGTGGAGCGAAGCCGAGGCGCTGGACATCATCCGCGCCAACAACCTCCGCCTGGAGGAGACGGCCGCTGCCGAGCACGACGCGAGCGAGGGCGGGGAGGCGGGCGCCGAGCCTCAGGCCGACGGCCCGGTGGCGCTGCTCCGCGAGCTGCACGAGAACAAGGAACTCGAGAAGATCTTCGCGGACCTGTCGGCACTCGGTCTCGACGTGGACGACTGGGCGCTGGTGCGCGAGGAGAGCGTGACGGGCGAGAAGATGCCGGCGCGGTTCGCGTGGGAGACGACCAAGGTCTCGAAGGCGAGCGCGAGCAAGGCCGAGGCGGACGCGGGCGGCGAGGACGGCGAGGGCGAGCAGTCGGCCTCGGCGTCGACGCCCTCGAACGCGCGGGTCGTCGAGGCGGCGAACCTGCGTGAGGTGCTGCCGGCGCTGCACGAGATCGGCCGGCGCGGCATGGAGATCAAGCGGTTCAAGGGGCTGGGCGAGATGGACGCCGAGCAGCTCTGGGACACGACGATGGACGTGGAGAAGCGCGTCTTCATGCGCGTGACGTGGGACATGGCCGGCGAGGCCGATGCGCTGTTCTCCGTGCTCATGGGCGAGGACGTGGAGCCCCGCCGAAAGTTCATCGAGCGGCACGCCCTCGAGGTCAAAAACCTCGACGTCTAGGCCCGTTCGGCTGGGCCTTGCCCGATCGAGAAGCGGCGATCGGCACGCGTCGGTTGGGGGCGATTGGGGGCGGTGTGCGCGGCGCGGGCGTTCTCGGACGAGGCGCGGGCTTCGGCGGCGTCTCTGACGATCAGGCGGGCGGGCGACGGCGGGTTTGGCGGTCGCTGGGCGGGCGCAAACCGGATTTCGCGGTGTGAATGTTCGATACAGCGTGTGTCGCCCGTCCAGGTGTTTCGATGGGTCGCGCGGCGCTGGAGCAGTGCATGGCAGCGGATCGTGGATCATCGGATACGGGTCGGCCCAACTCGCTCGGGCTTCGCGCCCGCCAGCTGGGCGTGCTGCTCGATCGTCTCGACGAGGAGGGCGGCCCGCCGCCGGCGAAGCGCAAGTTTGCGCGTTGGCCCTTCCGCGTGGAGTCGGTCCTGCTCGAGGTCACGCACCCGGGGGGGAGCCAGGTGACCTTCAAGGTCGCGTGCCGGAACATCTCCTCGGGCGGCATCTCGGTGCTGCACTCGCAGTACATCCACCCCGCGTCGGTGTGCTCGGTGATTTTGCCGAGGGGCGAGGGGTACGCGCGGATCAAGGGGTCGGTGCAGCGCTGCCGGCACGTGGCGGGCGTGGTGCACGAGCTGGGCGTGCAGTTCGACCGCGCGATCGACCCGCGGGACTTCGTTCCCGAGTCGGTGGGGCGCGACCGGTACACGCTCGAGAAGGTCGATCCGCAATCGCTCGAGGGCCGGCTGGTGCTCTTCGATCCGATCGAGCTGGATCAGCAGATCATGCGGCATTTCCTGAAGGACACGCAGCTGCGCCTCGCGGTGGCGACCACCGAGGAGGAGATGCAGCACGAGCTCGGCAACGGCTGCGATCTGCTCGTGGTCGATCAGCAGGGCGTGGGGTGTGATGCGGTCGAGTGGACGGGCAGGCTGCGGGACGGCGGCGTGCACGTGCCCTTGCTGATGGTGCTGCCCGCCAACGCGCACAGCGACCGCGATGCGGTGTTGACCAACGGCGCGGACGCGGCGCTGATGAAGCCCTTGTTGCAGGAGACGGTGCTGCGCGCGCTCGCGGAGGTGCTCTGCGTGACGTCGCTGCCCGCGTCGAGCAAGGCCGACTCGGCCGACGCGGCGCTGGCGTCGCGGTTTGTCGACCAGCTCCGCAAGTACGCCGGCGAGCTCCGCGAGCACGTGAAGGGCGACGACGCGATGGGCTGCTATGTGATCTGCCAGCAACTCAAAACGGGCGGGCAGAGCCTGGGGTTCGACCGCATCTCGCGGGCGGCGGCCAAGGCGAGCGATTCGATCGCGCAGTCGATGAGCGTGAGCGAGTCGATGAGCGAGCTTCGCGAGCTGATGTCGGCCTGCGATCGGGCGGCCGCATCGGCGTCGGCGGCCTGACCGGCCCAGCGATCTGGGCGGCGGCCGGAAGCGCCGCATGTACGGCACGCGGCGAAAGGGAGACCGACGGGACTTGAACCCGCGACGTCCTGGATCACAACCAGGTGCTCTACCAGCTGAGCTACGGCCTCCGTCCTGGCCCGGGCGAGATCGCGCGGGCGGCGGTGGTGTAAGCGTAGAGCCGGGCGACCCGCCGGGCAATGGGCATGGTGCGGGCCGGGCAGATCGGGCCAGGTCCAGCCGCGGACCCGGGTGAGGGCGGGAGCAGCGTCAAGTTTGCTGGTGTCCGATCGGCTCGGCGGCCCCCCCGCTCGCCTTTGATACGGGCGTGTGGCAGCGGCATCGGCGCGCTGCCCGGAGCATGCAACGGAATCGGGGATCGAAATGGCTGAGCGACGCGCGTTCGTGGGCGGCAACTGGAAGATGAACACCAACAGCGGCTCGGCCCGCGAGCTCGCGAAGGCGGTCGCGTCGGCCTGCGGCGACGCGGCGGCGGACGTGGCGGTCTTCCCGCCCTTCCCCTACCTGCTCACCGTGCGCGAGGCGCTGGGCGGCTCGGGCGTGAAGCTGGGCGCACAGGACATGTGGATCGAGGGCGACGGGGCGTACACCGGCGAGGTCTCGGCGGCGATGCTGGCCGACTGCGGCGTCTCGGTGGTGCTCTGCGGGCACTCCGAGCGTCGCCACGTCATCGGGGAGAGCGACGAGCTGGTGGGCAAGAAGGTCCGGGCGAGCCTGGCGGCGGGGTTCGATGTGATCCTCGCCATCGGCGAGACCCTCGAGCAGCGCGAGGCGGGCGAGACCGACGCGGTCAACGAGCGCCAGCTCCGGGCGGGGCTCGACGGCGTCTCCGCGGCGGACATGGCCCGCGTGACCATCGCCTACGAGCCGGTCTGGGCGATCGGGACGGGCAAGACCGCGAGCCCCGCGGACGCACAGGACGCCCACGCGAACATCCGCGGCGTGCTGGCGGATCTCTACGGCGGCGACGTGGCGGGTGCGACGCGGATCCAGTACGGCGGTTCGATGAAGCCGGGCAACGCGGGCGAGCTGATGGCCCAGCCCGATATCGACGGCGGGCTGATCGGCGGGGCGGCGCTCAAGGCCGAGGACTTCGCGGCGATCGTGTCTGCGGGGGGCTGAGCCGCCCTTTGGCGCTTTTCTCGGGGCGTTTGGGCCGGATTGGGCCCGCGCCTAGCATTGCGGCCGGGCCCGCCCGCGGGCCGTTGGTGGCGGCGACGCTTCGGGCTGCCGAATTCGATCCGACCCTTTGGAGGCTTGCATGGCCTTTCTCGCGATTGCTCCTGTGGTGGTGAACCTGCTCATCGTGGGCTTCATGTTCATCTGCGTGACGCTGGTGCTGTTGGTGCTGATCCAGCGCCCGCAGGGCGGCGGGCTCTCCGGCGCGTTCGGCGCGGGCTCGGGCGGCGGCGGCGCGGGGCAGACCGCGTTCGGCACCAAGACCGGCGACGCGCTGACCATGGCGACCATCGGCATCTTCGTGCTCTACCTGCTGGTGGCGATCGGGCTGATCTTCGCAGCCCGGCCTGACAACATCGGCTCAGGCGGGCAGCCCGCGATCGTGGCGCCCGGCGCGCCGGTCCAGGAAGGTGGGCCGGAGGGCGTGACCGTCATCGACGGCGATGGCGAGGCGACGGTCGTGGACGTGATCCAGGACGGCGTCGAGGGAGCGACCGACGCGGCGACCGAGGCTGTGGACGACGTGATCGACGACCTGACCGCACCCGCCGAGCCCGAGACTGGATCTGGCTCTGGATCGGGGAGCGGTTCGGGGTCGGGGTCGGGCGACAACCGCTAGGGTGTTGAGCAGGGTTCGACACGCGAGGCCGACGCGGTGGCGGCGCGCGATGACGTCAGGAGCAGACGCGTGATCCGCAGCATGACCGGCTTTGGCGACGCATCGGCCCAGATCGACGGGGTGCACTACCACGTCGAGGTCCGGTCGCTCAACAACAAGTACTTCAAGGCGACCATCCGCCTGCCCGAGCATCTGCAGGCTCTCGAGGCCCCGATCGACGCGGTGCTGCGACGCACGCTCAATCGCGGCACGATCACGTTCACCGCGGCGGTCGCGGACACGTCCGCGTCGGCGGCGATGGAGGTGAACCACGAGGCGCTGTCGCGCTACATCGACCAGGTCCTGGCGGCGCCGGCCGCGTCTTCGGAGCGGGTGTCGATCGACGCGGCGAGCCTGCTCGGGCTGCCGGGCGTGCTGCGGCCGCCGAGCGATGAGTCGAATCGGCTCGAGAAGGCGATCGGCGTGCTCGAGGATCTGGCCGGCCGGGCGTGCGAGAAGCTCGTGGCGATGCGCGAGCGTGAGGGCGAGGCGCTGCTCGTCGACCTGCTCGGCGAGCGGGACGCGATCGTTGCCCGGCTGGGCGAGATCAAGGAGAAGGCGCCCGCCGTGGTGCTCGCCTACGAGACCCGGCTTCGCGAGCGGATCGACGCGCTGCTGACCGAGGCGGGCGTGGCGCTCCAGCCGGTAGACGTGATCCGGGAGATCGCCTCGTACGCGGAGCGGACGGACATCGCCGAGGAGATCAGCCGCCTGGGCGGGCACATGGAGCAGTTCGAGCAGTTGCTCTCGGCGAAGGACCTGAAGCCGATCGGGCGGACGCTGGACTTTCTGGCCCAGGAAATGCTGCGCGAGGCGAACACGATCGCGAGCAAGAGCCCGGACTCGGACATCTCGAAGCGGACGGTGGAGATCAAGGGCTCGATCGATCGGATCAAGGAGCAGGTCCAGAACGTGGAGTGAGCGTTGACGCGGACCCCCGCCGGCCCGGCCCAGACATCCCGAGCGGGCACCGAGGGCGCTCCGACCGGCAGCATGTCGCCGGGCGAGCTCGCGGTGGTGTGCGCGCGGTTCGACATCGGGCGCGTCGCGTCGGTCGGCCCGCTCGCGCTCGGGCAGGGCGCGAGGGCGAAGGTCCGCATTCAGACCGATCGCGGGGCATACGTGCTCAAGCGCCACGCGGCGCGCGAGCGTGACGCGGTCGCGGTCTCGCACGAGGTGGTGCTCCGCCTGGAGGCCCAGGGGCTGCCCGTCGCGCCGCTGGTGGGCACGCGGGAGGGCAACGCGTCGCTCACCGAGCACGACGGCTGGGTGTACGAGCTGATGGGGTTCATCGAGGGCGATCGGCCGGACGGGTCCGTGCCCGCCTCGCAGCTTGCGGGGGCGGCGCTCGGGCGGGTGCACGAGGCGCTGCGCGGCTGGCGGCCGGTGCGCGCGCTCGCCGAGGAGGGATACCACAGCACGCCGAGGGTGCGCAGCGCGCTGCGGCGCTGCGGGCAGGCACACGGCCGGGCGCTGGGCGACGACCTGACCGAGCGGTACGAGCGTGCGGCGGCGGCGGTGGAGAAGGCGGGCGTGAAGGCCTGGGCACGCGAACCGATGCACGGCGACTGGCACCCGGGCAACGTCGTGCTGCGCGATGGCGAGGTCGTTGGCATGTTGGACTTCGACTCGGTCCGCATGGGCGCGGCGGCGTGCGACCTCGCGCGGGCGCTCGTGTGGTTCGGGCTCGCGGCTCGGCCGACGCTCGCGGCATGGCGCGACGGACTGGATCTGTCGCTCGTCGGCGCGTTCGCGACCGGGTACCAACGCTCGGCGGGGAAGCTGGACAAGGCGCAGCGCGGGGCGCTGCCGGCGCTGATGGTCGAGTCGCTGATCGCTGAGGGCGTGCTGCGGGTTGCCGAGACCGGGCGGTTCGGGCGGTACTCCGCCGAGGCGTTTCTCGGCACGGCTTCGGCGCTGGCGACCTCGATCGAGGCGGGGGTTGGCCCGCTTTCCAAGGCGTTGCGCGCGTAGGCGTTGACGGCCCGGCGGCGGCCAACGACACTCCGGACATGCTGTATGCCGTGTATCGCCGCGTGATGTTCGCTGTTGTGCTCTGTTGGTGTGCCTGCCTCGCGGCGGGTCAGGACGCCGTGCCGGGCGAGAACGCGGCGACGCCCGACGAGGCGGCGCTGCTCTCGGTGTTGATCGAGGACCTGGGCGCGGAGGACCTGGAGACGCGCGAGGGTGCGCAGGCGGTGATCCAGACGCTCGATGGCCGCATGCTGCCGCAGATCGAGCACGCGCTGGCGGGCGACTCGCTCGACATCGAGCAGCGGCAGCGGCTGGTCAGCGCGGGGCAGAGTGTGTTTGCGCGTTCGCCTCGCGCCGCGATGGGCATCCAGTTCGGGGGGCCGACGACCGATGGCGTGATGATCCAGAACACCGTGGCCGATGGCAACTTCGACGCGCAGGTGAAGCTCGCGGCCAACGACATCATCCTCGAAGCGGGCGGCGAGCCGATGGAGGGCATGGAGGATTTGCGGATCGCGATCATCTCGCGGGATCCGGGCGAGGTGGTGCCGCTCAAGGTGATGCGAAACGGCGAGGTGTTCGACGTCGCGGTCGAGCTCGGGAGCTTTGCCGACCTGACCGGCTCACGGATCGACTCGAACACGGCGCAGCGCTCGTGGGCCGCACGGCTTGTGCGGCGGGGCATCTGGGCGGAGGTGCCGACGCTCTCGTTCGTGGACCAGGCGTCGCCCGACGCGGGCGTGACGCGAGAGCCCCGGGACATCGAGGCGGGCGCGGCCCTTCGCGAACAGTCCGGGGGCGGCACGGTGCGGCAGCTCACGATCCGCCAGCGCGAGCGTTTTCTCGCGGCGCGGCCCGAGGGCGAGGACCCGTTCACGCGGTCGGCGATGATGCGCGAGCTTGCCGACCTGCGCATCGAATACAACCAATCGATCGACCGGATCGCGCGCAACGAGCGGCGTTTGCTGGACGACAACACCGACAATGACGATCGGATGCGGCTTCGGGCGTCGATCCAGACCGAGCGTGTGACGGTCGCTGGGCTTGAGCGCCGGATGAAGGTGCTCATGGAGGCGCTGGTCAACGGCGAGGCGCTCGATGACGAGTAGGCGCCGCTAGTCGGCGATCGCTGCGCGGACCAACTCGATGGCGCGGGCGATCTCGGGACGGGCCGCGTCGGCCTGCGCGAGGGCGAGGGCGCGGCGGCACTTGTCGGTGTGGCGGGCGAGGGCCTCGGCGGGGTCGGCCACGTCCGGGCGGTCTTCCAGGTCGGCCATGTTGTCGAGCACGTCGGCGAGCTTGATCAGGCGGGCACGCCAATCGGCGCTGGCGAGGCGGCGGTCGTAGTCGGCCTCGCGCTCGTCTTCGGGGAGGATCATGTTCTTGGTGAGGGCGGCGACGATGTCGGCGACCTGCGGGCCGAAGGCGGCGTGCACGTCGTCGTAGTCGGCGGGCGTGTCCTCGATGACGTCGTGAAGGAGCGCGGCGGTGAGGGCGGCGTCGTCGTCGCACGCGAAGCGGTGGCGCACCGTCATCGCCACGCGGAAAGGGTGCGCGGCGTAGGGCGTCTGGCCGTCCTTGCGGCGCTGGGCGGCGTGGGCCCGCGCGGAGAAGTCCGCGGCGCGTTGCCAGTCGGTGCGCGCGGGATGGGTGCGTGCGTTGGACATGGGAACGTCACCGATCAGGCGCGGAAGGGCTCGTGCTTCTCGTGGACGAGCTTGATCTTGCCCGGGTTCCCGCCGTGCTCGTCGAAGATGACCAGGTCGTTCTCGACGCCCTTGGCGATCCAGGCGGCGGGGAGCAGCATGTCCTGCCGCGGGCCGACCTTGGCGCCGGTGGCCGTGGCGGCGAAGTAGCGCCCGACGTGCTTGCCGTTGAGGTAGACCTGGCCCTTGGTCATGCCCGTCAGGTCGATGCGGAGCGGGCGCTCGCTGTCGGCGGCGGCGAAGGTCGTGCGCCACCATGTGGGCGTCTTGCGGCTCGAGAGCTGGCTCTTCGTGACCGGCGCGAAGGCGGTGTCGGCGGGCTGCTCCCAGCGGGCAAAGGCCCACTCGGCCTTCTCGGTCACGCACGTCGTGCCCTCGATGATCGAGGCGCCCGAGGTGATGGCCTTGGCGACCTCGGCGACCTGCGCGTCGGCCTCGTCGGTGGCGGGGCGGGCGTCGGTGATGAAGGCGAGCGCGAGCTCGTTGGCGCCGCGGTTGAGCGTGTCCTGATCGAGCATGATGCGGTGCTCGAGGTTTGCTTCGAGCAGCCGCTGGGGCGCGTCGTTGAGCACGAGCATCATGCGGACGGGCACCGGTGGGATCGTCAGGATCAACGGCGCCTTCTTGCGGTGCGTGAACGACCACGTGAGGCGGTTGTGGTGCGTGACGTCGCCGTCGGAGACGCCCATGATCGGCACGGTGTGCTTGAGCGGCTCGAGCGGCTCGCCCTGGACGAGCTTGGGCTTGGGCGTCTTGAAGGGCGTGCCGTCCCACAGGTGCCCGAAGAGGCCCTTGGGCTCGCCGAGGGCGTCGCCCTCGGCGAGTCGGCCCATGTTCTCGGCGAGCACGACGATGGTGTTGCCGCCCTTGGTGAGCGGGAGCGTGATCTCGCGGCCCTCGGTGCCGGGGCCATCGCCCAGGGAGGCGAGGGGCTCGCCGTCGATGAAGGCGTGCAGCCGATCGCTCGACTCGGGCGCGACGGCCTTGACCTTCTTGGCGGCGGCCTGCTTCATCGCGATGCGGTACCAGCCGTAGCCGGCGTTGGCACCGAGCGAGATGAGGTCGCCGGGCCCGTCGATGGTTGCGAAGCGCGGGCTGGTGCCTTGGATGTGGTCGTCGGTGCTCGCCGCGGTCCACTCGCCGCAGGTTGTCTTGGGCGCGCCGCGGGGTGCGGGGGGCGTGTCGGCCTTGTGCTCGACGCCTTGGGCGTCGATGCGGATGACCTTGCGGATGCCGGGCGCGGGCTTGGCGATCGCCGAGCCGTCCTCTCCGGGCTGGGATATGCCCGCGGCTCCGATGGTGACGCCGGTCTCGTCGACGAAGATGGTGTCGACCTGTTCCTCGCTGGCGACGACGATCGTGATGCCCTCGTGCTCGGTGATGGTGGGCGACTTTCCGCCGGGCACGCGGAGTTCGATGGGCGAGCCGTTGATGGAGACCAGGCCGTCGGCGCCGGCGGCACCGAAGACGACGAGCGTCTTGCCGACCACGGCCAGGGCGTTGAGCGTCGAGTAGTCCAGGCGCGATCGGCCCGAGAGGTGCGCGTTCATGAGCACCCAAGAGACGGGCTGGGTGCCCAGCGCCACCGGCAGGTTGGTGCCGTCGGGCAGGAGGACCTGCACGGTGCGGCCCTTGGCGCTGGCGTCGTCGGGCGTGAAGAGGAAGACGACCGACCCTTGGCTGCCCTGAACGTGCGCGATGGACACCGGCAGCGCCTTGGCGGCCTTGGGGCTCTCGTTGGGCGCGCCGGGGTCGAGCAGCGCCGGCTGGAAGTCGGGCTCGACGTGGCTGAACACGCGGTGGAACTGGCTTGCGAACGTGAAGATGCGTCGCGCGAGGTTGAAGCTCGGGCCGGGCAAGCCGTCGGCGGCGAGGATCGCGCCGGCGTCGGGCTCGTGGGCCACGAAGTCGGCCGCGTCGCCCGCGAGACGGCCGCTCGAGAATCCCAGGCTGAGCCCGGCGTAGAAGGGGTTGACGTTGAACTGTCCGCCGGCGGCGAGCACCTCGGCGATGCGTCGCTGGACGCCCTCGGGCGTGTGGCGGGGGGCGTCGGGCTTGCCGAAGACCGAGGGCGTGCCGATGCGCATGTCGAGCACCATGCGCGGACGGAGCGGGCGCACCGAGCCGAGCTGGCGGGTCATGGCGATGAGCTGATCGTCGCCCGACCAGCCGTCGATCTCGGCTTCGAGGTTGGTCCAGAGGTTGTTGGTGTTGGCGAGGGGGACGTTGATGCCGGCCTCGCGGTAGTAGCGATCGATCTCGCCGAGGTACTTGGTGGCGGGCTCGTCGGAGCCGCAGGCCCAGCCGGACTCGACGTGGACCATGAGCACGGGGCCGCCCACGCGTGACGACGTGACCTGGAGGTCCTTGATCTGCTTTGAGAGCGCGGTGACGTATCTGCTGACGGCCTCGAGGAAGGGTGCCGAGGGGCTTCGGTAGGCGACGTCGGGGATCGCGCGGAGCCAGCCGGGCATCCCGCCGAAGTCGTAGCCCTCGCCCACGAAGGGCCCGGGGCGGAGGATCGCGTGCATGCCTTGGGCGTGGATCAGGCCGAGCAGGTGCTTGAGGTCGTGCTCGCCGGTGAAGTCGAAGGTGCCGGGTCGGGGCTCGTGGTTGGCCCAGATGATGGGGACCTCGAGTGTGTTGAGGCCCGCGAGCTTTGCGGCGTGGATGGCGTCGGCCCACTGCTCGCGCGGGGTGCGGGCGAAGTGCAGCGTGCCGCTGACGATCCAGAGGCGACGGCCGTCGAGCATGAAGCTCCGCCCGTCGAAGGTGAGTGAGGGCATGAGGTGCCGGCTCCCAATGTGTTGAGACCAGAGCTTTGCCGGTCTTTGTCAGGGGTTTGAGGGCCAAACCCGCCGTGTAAAGACGGAACTCAACACTAGGAGGGCTCATCGTAAATCGCAACGGCTGCGAAGACGCCGCGTAGACTCGGCGCGCGCCGACGCCCCTGGAGGGGTGCTGGCGGGGCGAAAAGCGGCGATTGGGTGTGCGATTGATGCTGGAATCTTCTGCGCGACGGTGGGCACGGACAGGCATTGGGTCGCTCTTTGCTTGCACTTTGTTCGTATTCCTCGCGGCGTGCTCCGGCGGCATGGACGCGATCGATCGACGCATCGACGCGGTCATCGGGGAGACCTCGAAGCGGCTGGACGGCGGCACGATCCCGCCGGCACTGACCGGCGATGTGAACACCGATTACGACGTGGCCGGGCAGACCGTGACCGATCCGGGCACGACCAACCCGCCGGCTGAGAAGCTTGAGTGGCGGACCGCCGACGAGGCGCGGGACGTGACCTCGCGCCTGACCGAGTACACCGACGCGGCGCTGGGCGACCCGGACACGGTGCGGGTCGTCACGCTCAACGACGCCTTCCGGCTGGTGCAGATCTCGGGGCGTGAGTACCTGAACGTCGCCGAGGACTACGCCCTGGCGGCGATCCGCCTGCTGATCGAGCGGCACCTGTGGGGCCCGCGGCTGTTCAACGACACGACCGGCGCGATCACGGGCTTCGGCGAGGATGGCCGCTTCGAGAGCACGCTGAGCCTCATCAATAACTTCCGCGCGACGCAGCGTTTGCCCTATGGCGGCGAGGTCGAGGCGCGGTGGATCTGGCGGCAAACCGAGGCGCTGCGCGAGCAGGCGACCGGCCGATACCGCCAGAGCAGCGAGATCATCTTCGGGGCGAACCTGCCGCTGCTGCGCGGCGCGGGGACGGTGGCGCGTGAGGACCTGATCCAGGCCGAGCGCAGCATCGTGTACGCGTCGCGGACGTTCGAGGATCGGCGTCGTGAGCTGCTCGTGCGGATCGCCGAGGACTACTTCGAGCTGCTCCAGACCGCCACACGCATCCAGAACCAGACGGCGCAGCTCGAGAGCCTCCGGACGCTCGAGCGCTCGACGCAGGCGCGCGTCGACGCGGGGCGGCTCAGCGAGTTCCAGGTGGGCATCGTGGCCAACCAGGTGCTCAGCGGCGAGCAGACGCTCGCGAACCTGCGCGAGCTCTACGTGCTGCAGCTCGACCGCTTCAAAGTGCGGCTCGGGCTGGATGTGAGCGACCCGATCGCGATCGCGCCGCTCGAGTTCGTCGTGCCCGAGCCGGAGATCACGACCGAGGCGGCGGTGGCGGCGGCACTCGAGTATCGGCTGGATCTGCAGAACGAGCGGGATCGCCTCGTCGATGCGCGCCGGGCGATCAACAACGCGCGCAATGCGTTGCTACCGGACCTGGACATCGCCGGCGAGGTGGGCGTGCCCACCGACGATGACGACCGTGAGGGCGGCGTGCTCTTTGACTTCGACGACACGACGTACCGCGCGAGCGTGTCGCTCGGCCTGCCGCTGGACCGCGAGATCGAGCGGCTGCAGCTGCGCGACCGGATCATCCGCTTCGAGCGGGCGAAGCGCGACTTCGAGGAGTTCCGCGACCAGATCACGCTGGACTCACGCGCGGCGGTGCGCCGCGTCGATCTGGCGCGGTTCAGCCTGAACCTCGCGGAGCAGCAGGTCGAGATCAACCGCCGCCGTCTCCAAGAGCAGCAGCTCAAGGAGGACGAGGTCAGCCAGCAGGAAATCGTGGACTCGGAGAACGCGCTGCTCGACGCGCAGAACTCGCGGGATGCGGCGCTGACGGGCCTTCGCAACGCGGTGCTGAACTATCTCGAGACGACCGGGCAGCTTCGCGTTGCGCCAGACGGCACGTTCCAGGCGCTGCCCGGCATGACGGACACCGCGAGCCAGCCCTAAGCACGCGCTAGCCGGCGTCGCGGACCTCGAAGGCCGACGCGTTGATCGCGATGCGGCGGTGCTCGATCCACTCGCCGTCGATCTCGAGGCGTTCGGCGTCGTCGCCCGTGCGCTGGAAGCCCAACGAGGCGAAGAGCTTCTCGCTCGCGGCGTTGTCGGGGCGGACGGCGGCGTTGATACGGTGCAGCCCCAGGCCGACGGGCAGATCGAGGAAGGCAAAGCGGAGGGTCGCATCGACGATCTCGCTGCCGAAGCCCTGCTTGGCGGCGTCGGCGGCGACCCACGTGGTGATCTCGGCTTGCGATTGCAGCCCGCGCTCGATGTTGCGGAGCATGACCACGCCGATGATGCGCCCCGCGGGCGTCGCGGCGACGCGTCGCCAGGCGGTGCCGCGCTGGTCGCCGGCGCGCGTGCGCTCGAGCTGCCGCTCGAAGGCGTCGGCGGGCGCCTCGTTGGGGTCGGCGAAGATCGGGACCTTGCCGCGCAGGTGCTCGCGGCTTGCGAAGAGCACGCGGACGAACTCGTCGCGGTCGGTCTCGGCGAGCGGGCGCAGCGTGAGGCGTTCGGTGCGCACGAGCAGGTGGGACACCACCTCGATGGGCCGCTTGGGTGCGAGCTCGGCGAGACGATCGCGCGTGCCAGTCGGCTTGGTCGCGACGCCGAGGGGCTTGGCCTCGATGATCTGGTCGGCTTTGGTGACGAGTCGCAGTGGATTCGACATGGCGTGGTTCCGATCGTCGGGTGCGTCCTGGGTGCCTAGCCGATGCGGTGCTCGGCGCGGTCGGTGTGCCAGTTCAGGTGGTACGACGCGCCGGCGGAGCTTTCGATCCGCTTGTAGGTGTGCGCGCCGAAGTGGTCGCGCTGGCCCTGGATCAGCGCGGCCGGCAGGCGGGGCGAGCGGAGCGCGTCGTAGTACGAGAGCGCGCTCGAGAGCGCGGGGATGGGCACGCCGAGCGTGGCACCGGCCGCGACCGTGCGTCGCCAGGCGGGCTCGGCGCTGGTCAGGTGCGCCGCCATCGCGGGGTCGGCGACGAGGTTGGGCAGGTCGCGGTTGGCGGCGAACGCCGCGCGGATGTCCTCGAGCAGGCGGGCGCGGATAATGCAGCCGCCGCGCCAGATCGACGCGAGCGCCGAGCCGTCGATCGACCAGTTGTTCTCCTGCGAGGCCGAGCGGATGATCGCGAAGCCCTGCGCGTAGGCGATGATCTTCGCGGCAAGCAGCGCGTGCTCGCAATCGGCGAGGATCGCCTTCGCATCACCCGCCGGCGCGGCGGGCGCGGTCAGGGCACGCTGCGCGGCGGCGCGTTCCTCGGCGCTGGCGCTGACGGCACGGGCGAACACGGCCTCGGCGACGGTCGGCGCGGCAACACCAAGGTCAAGCGCGGCGAGGCTCGTCCATCGGCCGGTGCCCTTCTGCCCCGCGGCGTCGTGGACGATGTCGACAAACGGAACGCTCGGATCGCGCGGATCGGTCTGGCGAAGGATGTCGGCGGTGATCTCGATGAGGAACGAATCGAGCGGGCCGGCGTCCCACGCGGCGAAGGCGTCGGCGATCGCGGCGGGCTCCATGCCGCAGCCGCGGCGGAGCAGGTCGTAGACCTCGGCGATGAGTTGCATGTCGGCGTACTCGATGCCGTTGTGGACCATCTTGACGAAGTGGCCCGACGCGCCCGGGCCGATGTGCGCGCAGCACGACTCGGTGCCGGCGGCGCTGATGGGCTTTCGCGGCTCGGCGCCGTCGATGGGCTTGCCGGTCTTGGGATCGACCTTCGCGGCCACGGCCGTGAGCATGGGCTCGACCGAGGCGTAGGACTCGACGGGCCCGCCGGGCATGAGGGAGGGACCGAAGCGGGCGCCCTCCTCGCCGCCGGACACGCCGCAGCCGATGAAGTGCAGGCCCTTGGCGGCGAGTGCTTCGGATCGGCGTGCGGTGTCGTTCCAGTGGGCGTTGCCGCCGTCGATGATGGTGTCGCCCTGATCGAGCAGCGGCGCGATGGCGTCGATGGCGGCGTCGGTGGGTGCGCCGGCGGGAACGAGCAGGAAGACGCGTCGCGGGAGCTTGAGGGCGGCGATCATGGACGCGTGGTCGGGGGCGCCGATGAGCCGGCCGCCGGTGGACGTGAAGGACTCGGCGGGGTTGTCGGCGAGGAGGCGGTCGATAGAGTCGGTGTGGAGATCGTTGACCGCGACGGTGAAGCCGTGGTCCGCGAGGTTGAGCGCGAGGGATCGACCCATGACACCCAGCCCGACCATGGCGATGTCGGCCACGCCCGTCTCGACGCCGGTGGATGACTCGGCGTGCGTGCCCGCGGGGGTGTCGGTGTGCGCCGGGGTGGCATCGTCGGCGTGGGTCTGGGCATCGGTCGGGGGTGTGGGCATGGTGCTCGTGGACCTCGGAGTTCGGTGTGGGCGACCGGGAGTGGCTCGGCGTGCGGAGATCGTTCGATGACCGGGGACGTGTGGGTCGCGGCGATCGCGAAGATCGTGCTGGTTATCGGCGTGGCGGGGTGCGCGACCCTTCTATTGCGTCTGATCCGCTGGCCGGGCGGCAGACCTTGCGCGTCGCTTTGGGGGGCGACCCTCGCGGGGGTGCTGCTCGGGCCGGGCGTCTTCGGCACACTCGCGCCGGCGGGCTACGAGCAGACCATGCTCGGCGGCCAAGCCGAGCGAGAACGCCTGCAAACACTTGATGCAGAACATCTTACGCAGCGCGACGCGCTGGCGTCGTCGGGCGTCAGCGAGGTGGCGTTGGCGGAGCTGGACGCCCAGCACCAGAAGCGTCGGCAACCCATGGCCGAGGCACTGGATCGGGCGGTGTCGGACGCGCGGGCGGCATGGGCGCAGCTCGCGGCGGTGCTTGCCGGGCTGACCGCGGTCATCGGGGGCGTGGCGACGGGTCGGGCTCGGCCGGGCTCGGCGGGGGTCGGCGGCAACTCGGCGGGCGGGGGCAGCGTGTTCGCGGGGCTGCTCGCGGGGCTGGTGGCGGGCCTGACGGTGGCGGCGGCGCTGGTGTGGCTGACCGCGGCCTCGCGCGGGCTGGCCCTTGCTGCGGGCGGCGCGGTCGCCTCGGGGAGCATCATCGCCGGCGTGCCGATGCGCTGGGTGGCCCGGCCCGGACGCGGGCGGTCCGCGATGGTCGTGCTGATGGCGACGCTCGGGGTCGCGTCGGCACTGGTCGCGGCGGGGCTCGCGCTGGCCAGCGGGCCCGGGGCGCTGGTCTGGGCGCTCGTGCTGCCGGGCTTGTATGTCGCCGGACTGGGTGTCGGCCGGGGTGTCGGCCAAGGCCCGACGCCTCGGGCGTTGCGGCGTGTCCGGCGGATGGCGCGCGTGGCGGTGCTCTGGATCGCGATGCCCGCGGTCGCGGGGTCGCTCGCGGCGTGGATCGATCCGCCGATGCTCGTCGGCTGGGGCATCGCGCTGCTCGTGCTCGCGGCAATCGGCACGGGCGACCTGCACATGCTCGGCGCGTGGCTGGGGTGGAAGGCGGCGGGCACGCCCGGCGAACGCGAGTCGATGGCGCTGCGCACGGTCGAGACGCTCGGGCGGGGCGTGGCGTTCACGCAGTGCGCGTGGGGCGTGGTGCTCGTCGCGTCGGGCGTGTGCGACCCGGCAACGCCGGCCGGCGCGATAGCGCTGGCGGTGGTGGTCGTCGGCGCGATCGCCTTCGAGCTCACGCTCGATTGGGCGAGACCCGCGGCGCGGATGATGGACGACGGCAGCTGGCTGCGCTTTGACGGCTGAGCACGCGATCGCGAGGCAGCGCGACTACTCGACCGTCACGCTCTTGGCGAGGTTGCGGGGCTTGTCGACGTCGTGGCCTCGGGCGACGGCGGCGTGGTAGGCCATCAGTTGCAACGGAACGACCGCGAGCAGCGGGCTCAGGCAGTCGGCGCAGTCGGGGATGTAGATGACGTCCTCGGCGAGGGTCTTGATCTCCTCGTCGCCCTCGGTGGCGACGGCGATGATGTGCCCGCCG
>CAYQAD010000005.1:0-6080 GCA_964415125.1 uncultured Phycisphaeraceae bacterium
CCGACCAGCTGGACCTTGTCGCCGAGGCGCTTGGTCAGGTTGGCCCAGCTCTCCCAGTCGTTCTCAGCAAGGCCGTCCTCGATCGAGCGGATCGGGTACTTGTCGCACCAGCCGGCCCAGAGGTCCACAAGCTGGTCGCTCGTGATGATCTCCTGCGTCGACGAGAAGAACTTGTACCCCTGCTTTCCGTCCTTCTCGGCTTCGTTCCACAGCTCGCTGGTCGCCGGGTCCAGCGCCACGAAGATCTGCTCTCCCCACGAGTAACCGGCTTTATCCACCGCCTCCTCGATGACCTTCAGCGCGTGCTCGTTGTCCTTGAGATCCGGCGCGAAGCCGCCCTCGTCGCCCACGGCCGTCGACATGCCGTGCTGCTTGAGCACACCCTTGAGCGCGTGGTAGATCTCAACGCCCGCACGCAGCGCCTCGCCGAAGTCGTCGAAGCCCCACGGCTGGATCATGAATTCCTGGAAGTCCACGGTGTTATCCGCGTGCTTGCCGCCGTTGAGGATGTTCAGCATCGGCACCGGCAGCGTCTTCGCGCCCGAGCCGCCGAGATAGCGATACAGCGGCAGGCCCGAGGCCTCGGCCGCGGCCTTGGCGACCGCCATCGACACGCCCAGGATCGCGTTCGCGCCCAGCGACCCCTTGTTGTCGCTGCCGTCGAGCTCGATCATCAGGCTGTCGATCATCTCCTGATCCCGCGCATCCATGCCCTCGAGCGCGGGCGCGAGCCGCTCGTTGACGTTATCGACCGCGCCCGCCACGCCCTTGCCCAACCATCGGCTCGTGTCGCCGTCGCGGAGCTCCGCGGCCTCGTTCTCGCCAGTCGACGCGCCCGAAGGCACCGCCGCCCGACCGATCGCCCCGCCCGCGAGCACGACCTCGACCTCGACCGTCGGGTTTCCGCGGGAATCGAGCACCTGTCGGCCGTGAACGAGATCAATGTCGAAGAGCATGCGGGGTCTCCAAAGCAAGCGTGCAAAGCCCGGCGTGGCACACATCGCCCGGCCGGTGCGCAACGGTACCCATGCCCGCCCGCGCGATCCTCGCTCCAGCCCATCATTTCATTGCCAGCCCATTCCCCACGGCACGCCAACGCCGGGTCGCATCGACGCGCCACAGGCGGGACCTGCCGGGCCAATCCTGATACCCTGCTGGCTCGCACGACGCAGGACCACCACCCATGCCGCTCACGCCAGCCCAGTTCGAGACGCGCGCCGACCGCCTCCGCGACCAGCTCGCCGAGCAGGGCACCCGCGTCCGCGACATGATCGACGCGGCGTTCACGGCCGTCTTCGAGGGCGACCATGCCGCCGCCCGAAACGTCGTCGACGCCGACGATCAGGTCGACCGCACCGACGTACAGATCGAGCAGGACTCCGTCGCCCTCCTGATCGAGTCGGCCCACGAGGCCGTCTCACTCGAGGATCGCCAGATCCGCGCGGTGCTCACCGTGGTGAAAGTCAACAACGAGATCGAGCGCCTCGCCGATGCGGCCGTCGCCATCGCCGAGGGCGTCCTCGCCCACGCCGCACCCGCCGACGAGGAAGCGCTGCCGCCCACCTTCCGCGTCATGGCCAACAGCATCGTCGGCATCACCCGCGACGCGGTCGACGCCTACGCCAACACCGATCCGCACCTCGCCCGCATCGTCCTCGCCGCAGAGAACACCGTCGAGGCGTTCGGCCAGGGCATCCTGCGCGAGTCCGAAGCCCAGATCGCCACGGGCGACCTCTCCATCGAACGCGCGTTCACACTCCACGCGATCTCCGGCCAATGCGAACGCATGGCCGACTACTGCACGAACATCGCCGAGCAGGTCATCTACGTTGCCACCGGCACCATCGTGCGCCACACGGACTCCGGGTGGGTCGACGTCGACTGACGCAAGCCGCGCCCCCGCCTACACCGCGGCGGCACTCCGGCAGATCTCATCGAGCGCACCGCACGCCAGCTCGCAGTCCGCCGCAGTCAAGAACGGCCCCAGACTCAGCCGGCACGCGCCGCCCGCCGCCAACGTGCCAAAGGTCCCGTGCGCCCGCGGCGCGCAGTGCAGCCCCGCCCGCACGAGCACCCCCGCGTGCGACTCCAGCGCCGCCGCGAGCGTCGCGGCGTCCAGCGACTCGTGCACCACGCTGAAGACACCCACCCGATCCTCGATCGACGCGGGCCCCAGCACGCGCAGGCCGGCCTCCTCGCCGGGCAGCCGATCCATCATGACCCGCATCAACGACTCCTCGTGCGCGCGGATCTCGTCGATGCCCCGGCCCAGAATCCACCGCACGCCCTCGCTCAGCCCCACGAGGCCGATCGTGTTGTGCGAGCCCGGCTCGTAGCGGTCCGGCATCGTCGCCGGATGCTCGTCGCTCTCGCTCACACTCCCGGTCCCGCCCTCGCGCACCGGCTCGATCATCTCCTCAAGCCCCGGCCGGATGTACAGCCCGCCCGTGCCGAGCGGCCCGAGCAGCCCCTTGTGTCCCGGGAACGCCAGCAGATCGATGCACATCGACGCCACGTCCACCGGCACATGCCCCACCGACTGCGCCGCGTCGACCAGCACCAGCACACCACGCTCGCGGCACCGCCGACCGATCTCGCCGATCGGTTGCACCGTGCCCGTCACGTTGCTCGCGTGCACCGCCGCGACCATCACAGTGTCATCGCGCACAGCCGCGAGCACATCATCCGGATCGACCAGACCCGTCGCCGGATCGACCTCGACGCACGTCCACTCAAGCCCGAACCGCCGCAGCGCGTTGAGCGGCCGGAGCACCGAGTTGTGGTCCATCGCCGTCGTCACGACGTGCGTGGGCTCGCCCCGCATCAGCCGGTCGAGGGTGAGCCCGCGGATCGCCAGGTTCAGCGCATCGGACGTGTTGAGCGTGAACACCACGTGCTCGGGCGACGTGCCCCCGAGCAGCCGGCACAGCCGCTCCCGGCACTGCCAGATCAGGGCCGCCCCGTCGACGCTCTCGCGGTAGCTGCCCCGTCCGGGTGACGCCCCGAGCTCGGTCGCGTACCGCGCCATCGCCGCGTGGACCGACGGCGGCTTTGGGAAGCTCGTCGCGGCATTATCAAAGTAAAGCCGTCGCCCGGCACCCATCACGGATTCGCTCACATCACCCATCACGCGGCATGCTACGCGAAACGCCGACGCCACACCGCGCGGGCCCGACCTACTTCCGCGTTGGCACACGCATCGGCACACTCAGCCCTTCGGCCGCGTGTAAAACGGCAACTTCTCCACGGCCGCGTCGAGCATCGCCCGGCCGGCATCCACCGACAGCGCCGTGCCCACGCCCGCGTGCGCCCGATCGACGAACGCCATCGCGATCGAGCGCTCGAGCGTCGGGCTCCAGCACCCGCTGGTGACCGCTCCGACCACCGTGTCGCCCGCGAGCACCGGCATGCCCTGCCGGGCGGTCCGCCGGCCCTCCACGCCCAGCCCGACGAGCACCCGCGCCGGGCCGCCCGCGTCGCGCGTCTTCTCGAGCGCGTCCTGCCCGATGAACCGCTCGCCGCGCTCGTCCTCGTGCTTGTCGAGGTTGATCGCAAAGTCCAGCCCGCAGGAGAGCGCATTGATCTCCTCGCCCAGCTCCTGCCCGTACAGCGGCATGCCCGCCTCGAGCCGAAGCGTGTCCCGAGCCCCAAGCCCAGCCGGCTTGAGCGTTGCCTCTTCGCTCTTGAGATCGATGTTGCTCAGCATGAGCTTCATCACCATGCCGACCATGTTGCCGGGCAAGATGACCTCCACGCCATCCTCGCCGGTGTACCCGGTGCGCGCGACCATAAGCTTCACGATCATCAGGTTCTTGACCGCGAAGCGATACCGCTTAAGGCTCGGCACTTCCTTGCTGAACTTGCTCAGCAGATCCATCACCGCCGGGCCCTGCAGCGCCACCATCGCCGTCTTCTCGGTCTCGTCCTCCATCTTCGCCTTGAGCTCGCCGCCCGAGATGAGCCCGTCGAAATGCCCGACGATCTTCGCCCGGTTCGCCGCGTTGCACACGACGAGGAACTCGTCCTCCTCGAAGCGAGAGACGATCACGTCGTCCATCACCCCGCCCGACTCGTTACACACGAGCGTGTATCGGCACTGCCCCTGCTGCATGTCGCTGATCCGCCGCGAGCACGCACGCTCGAGCAGCTTACGCGCGTGCAAGCCCTTGATCCGCAGCCGACCCATGTGCGACACATCGAAGATGCCGCCGCTCCGCCGCGTCTGGCGGTGCTCCTCCTGGATGCCCGTGTAGGACATGGGCATGTCCCACCCCGCGTAATCCACGAACTTCGCCCCGTGGTCCTCGTGGAATCCCTTCAGCGGCGTCTTCATGCCCACGGCAGATCTCCAATCAGCTCCCACTCGGGCGGCGACCAGCCGAACCCATCGCGGGTCGGCGAGCCTATCCGCTCAGCCGGGCCACGGCGCGTTGTCGAGCAGCCGCACGACGCCCGCCCCATCGCCGAGCCGGGCCGTGATCAGCGCCCGCGCAGGCCGCCCCGCCCACCGATCGCCCATAGGCATCAGCGTCCGCGCGTCCCGCACCGTCGCATAGTCGATCACGAACCCGTGCCGAAGCAAGTGCGCCCGCATCGCCGCCTCGGCCGCGTCGGGCGTTGCCTCCTGTTGCCCCAGCACCAACGCCCGCGAGATCTGCCCCGCCCTGGCCCGATGCTCGGGCGACAAGAAGCGATTTCGGCTCGACATCGCCAGCCCATCCGCCTCACGCACAAGCGGTGCGGGCACGATCTCCACGCCCAGCTCATGCATCGCCGAGAGCGCCGATACCACCTGCAATTGCTGCCAGTCCTTCTCGCCGAACACCGCCGCCGCCGGTCGGCACAGCTCGAAGAGCCGCTTGACCACCTGGCACACCCCCTCGACATGCCCGGGCCGAAACCGATCCTCGAGACCCGGCTCGGTCGCCACCGCCGGCAACGCGGGCACGCCGACCGAGCCGTCCGCCGGATACACGTCCTCCGGCCGCGGCGCGTACACCGCCGAAGCTCCCGCCTCGGCACACATGGCAGCGTCCGCATCGAGCACCCGCGGGTACCGCTCGAAATCACTCGACTGGTCGAACTGCGTCGGATTGACAAACACCGTCGCGACCGCCCCGCCGGCAAGCCCGTGCCGACGGGCGTGCGTCGCCCCGATCGACACGAGCGACGCGTGCCCCGCGTGCAAGCCGCCCATCGTCGGCACCAGCACGCACGAGCGCTCGCCAACCCGGGCGAGGTACGCGGCAAGCTCGTCGTTGGTCGTCAAGACGTCCACGCCGCCAAGAATCGCACGTTTCCCGCCGGCGTCAACCGTGCCCGGCTGCCCCGCGTGCGAGGCGCTCAGGTCCGGATCTGCATCACCCAGTCGTGGATCGATCGCGAGTCGGGCAGCGGCGCGAGCTGGGCCTCCACCCGGTACGCCCCCTCCCCCTCGTAGTCGCACGCCGAGACGATGCCAAAGAGGGGCACGGGCGTGTCGTCGATCAGGTGCACCCCCACGACGAGCCGCCGACCCTCGTAGCAAAGCCGGCGGGTGGTCATCACGAGCGCACTCCGGCTGAGGGCCCGTCCCTGCGCGGGCCAGGTCGGCCCCGGCCGATCACGCTCGTCGATCTCCGACACGCTCAAAGCGGCCTCAAAGGGGTGACCGCCGCCAATCGTCTCTCGCGCCGAGGGCTTGGCAGCCGTCCGCCCCACCAGCTTCAACCGGTTGCCCCGCTGGGCCTCCCGCTGCGGCGGGCGAAGGTTCACCGATTCGAGCGAGAGCCCATCCCACGTCGCCGCCGCGAGCGTCGATGGGGGCGGTGGCACGAACCGACCGGCGTCGCCGTCGGCGGGCCGACCCTCCACCCTGCGCGTTGGCGTCACCGAAGGCATCCCCCCTGGATCGACCAGCCGGCCGCCCCACTCCGACGCATCCCCGCAGGCGTGCGACACCGCCCAAGCCCCGCCCCCTCGCGAGCCGCCCAATCCCCCGATCCGCAGGGCACACGTCCGATACGCCCGCCAACCAAGGCCCTCCGCCGAGGCCCAAGACCGAAGCCCTAGACTCGCCCCATGGCCGCCCCGCGCATCCA
>CAYQAD010000005.1:6180-27673 GCA_964415125.1 uncultured Phycisphaeraceae bacterium
GCCGAGGCCCAAGACCGAAGCCCTAGACTCGCCCCATGGCCGCCCCGCGCATCCATCTGCTGATCCTCACGCACACCACCCGGCACCTCGACCTCGCGCTCGCGGCCCTCGCGCTCCAGACCTCGCCGCCCGACTCGGTCTGCGTCTCCACCGACACCGACGATCCCTCGATCGCGACGCTGATCGATCGCCTCTGGCCCCGCGTGGCAGCCCGCCTCGCCCGCAACGCCCGCCCGGCGCCGCCCCTCCGCCACGTCAGCCGCCCCCACGCCGGGCAAGCCCGGCTCAACCAGGTCCGCAACAACGGCCTGCGCGCCATCGGTGAGACCGCCAGCGTCGCGCCCAGCGACCTCGTCGTCATCCTCGACGGCGACACCATGCTCGCCGAAGACGCTGTCGCCCGGTACCGCGCGTTCGCCGCTGCCGGCGTCGAGCTGGTCATCCCATTTCGCATCAACCTCGACGAGCGCGCCACGACCAAACTCTCCCGCGATCTGCTCCTCTCGCCCGATCCCACCGCTCCGCCGCCGCTCATGCACCTCGCCTCGGCGGGCGAGTACGAGGCCCTCGAGACGCGCGACCTGCGCTACCGCCGCCAGCTCCGCCAACGCCGAGGGCCGCTCGGTCGCGCCGGCCTCGTGAAGAACCACAAGCCCAAGGTCCTCGGCGGGCACCACGCCGTGTCCTGGCGCGCCTTCCAGGAAATCAACGGCTACGACGAGCGATACACCGGCTGGGGCTTCGACGACGACGAGCTCACACGCCGGCTCCACATGATGCGGCCGGCACCAAAGACCGAGATCGCGGTCAGCCGAATCCTCGCCTTCCACCTCTGGCACGAGAGCCGAGCACCGCGCCGCCTCAGCGAGTCGCCGGGCCACGCGCTCTTCAAAGCCCGCCCGCACCCACGCCTCGCGGTCCACGGCCTTGCGAATCCCATCGAGCAGGCAACACCGACCGTCCGCGTCGTAAGCCCCAAGCCCGCCCTCGATCCCGACCACACCGTCGAGCCCGTCAAGCCCGTGACACCCGTGAAGCCATGACCCGCCCGGCCCATCCCGCGCCGACGCCACGCCAGTGGGCGGAGGGCTTCCGGTCGCTCGCCCGTGCCGGCATGGCCGCCGACATCCCCATCAAGTCGTCGCCGATCGACGCCCGCTCAAGCTTCGCCGCCAGCTTCCGCGACGAGCGCGGCAACCGGCCCAAGCCCCTCACCGAGTTCCTCGCCCACGCCCTCGACCTGCCCCCCACCCCCTCGCCCGACTCCCGCGGGGACGCCATGCTCTGGCACGCCCTACGCGCCGGCACGACACCGACCACCACCGACGCCGGCCCGCTCTTTCCCGATCTGTCGACCGAGGGCATCGAGATCTGGACCGAGACCGAGCTCGCCGGCCTGCACGCCCTGAGCTGGCACGCCATCGCCGCGCCAGCACTCCGCCCGCGCGTCATCAGCGCCGCAGCGTGGCACGTCGCAACACTCCAGCCCGACAACGCGACCAACCGCCCCTGGGCCGCCCACGTCTTCGCGCTGCTCGCCGACCAGACGGGCGACCCCGCGGCGACGCTCCACGCCCAGACCCTCGCCCACAACTGCCGCATCGCCACGGGCGTGCCCGACCGCGTCTCCGCGCTCGTGCTTGCCGACGCAGCCGATGCGCTCGACACCATCATCGACACGACCGACTGGCTCGACCCCGCCTGACCCGACCGATCCGCCAACGTCGGCGTGCTAGACCGACTGGGGTGCCGAGTCCTCCCGGCTGCGATCGCCGCGCACCCACCGCCGGATCGCCGCATCGTCGACCGCCGCCTTCGGGTTGTGCCTCGCCACGGCCGCCGCGACCAGCCCCATGAACATCGGCTGCGGCCGAAGCGGCCGGCTCAGCAACTCCGGGTGGAACTGCGCCGCCACGAAGTACGGGTGCGTCGCCTCCTCGGGCACATCCTCGCCCGCGATCTGTGGCAGCTCGAGCAGCTGCATGATCGGCTGCTCGGGATGCCGACCGCTGAAGATCAGCCCGCCCGACTCCAGCCGCTCGATGTACCTCGGGTCGACCTCGTAGCGATGCCGGAACCGCTCCCGAACGCTCGAAGCGCCCTGAAAGAGGAAGCCCGCGAGCGAGCCGTCGGCAAGCACCACGTCCTGGGCCCCCAAACGCATCGTGCCGCCCAGGCCCTCGATCTTCTTCTGCTCGGGCAGCTCGTTGATCAGCGCGTCGGCCGACTCGGGGTCGAACTCGGTGCTCGTCGCGCTTGCAAGGCCGAGCACGTTGCGGGCAAACTCGATCACCGCGAGCTGGAAGCCGAGGCAGATTCCCAGGAACGGGATCCCGTGCTCCCGGCAGACGCGGATGCAGGCGATCTTGCCCTCGATGCCGCGCGAGCCGAACCCGCCCGGCACGATGACGCCGTCGTAGGCCGACAGCACCCGCTCGGCGGTCTTCGGCGAGTCGATCTCCGACGACTCGATCCACCCCAGCTCGACGTCCGCGCCGAGATGCGTGCCGCAGTGCTCGACCGCCTTGTCGATCGACGCATACGCATCGCGCAGCTCGGTGTACTTTCCCACGATGCCGACCTTGACGGTGTGCGATCGCGGCGCGTCGAGCTTCTCGACGTACCGCCGCCAACGCTCCCGCGCCACGTCCTCGGCGCCCATGTCCACTCGCCCGTGCAGGTCCAGCAGGCTGAGCACCTCACGATCGAGCCCCCCGGCCCGCATCTCCTCGGGGATCCGGTAGATGCTCGGCCGATCGTGCATCGAAAACACGCGCCGCAACGGCACGTTGGAGAACATCGCGATCTTCTCCATCACGTTGCTCTGCACCGGGTTGGTCGCCCGGCACGCGATCACGTGCGGCTGGATGCCCGCCTCCATCAATCGCTTGATCCCGAGCTGCGCAGCCTTGGACTTCTGCTCCCCAAGCGCCTTGGGCTCGATCACGTACGTCAGCGCCACGAAGCACGACGACTGCTCACCCTCCTCGAAGGCAAGCTCACGCATCGCCTCGATGTAGAACGAGTTCTCGTAGTCGCCCGCGGTCCCGCCCACCTCAACGATCACCACGTCCGCCGGCCGCTGCCCGTCGCCCCGCAGCGCCACATCGCGCAGCTTGCGCTTCACCTCCCCTGTAACGTGCGGGATCATCTGCACGTCGCGCCCGAGGTACACGCCCTGCCGCTCGCGGTCGAGGATCTCGCTGTAGAGCCGGCCCGCGGTCGTGAAGTTGCGAACGGTCAGGTCCTGATCGAGCATCCGCTCGTAGGTGCCAAGGTCCATGTCGCACTCGGTGCCGTCGTCGAGCACGAACACCTCGCCGTGCCGATACGGGTTGAGCGTGCCGGCGTCGATATTGAGGTATCCCTCCATCTTCACGGGCGCCACACACAGACCCTTGTCCTGGAGCAGCTTCGCGAGGCTCGACGCGAAGATGCCCTTGCCGAGCCCCGACATCACCGTGCCGAACACGATCACGTACTTGTGCCGCCCCTTGACGTAGCCGTCCGGGGTGGGCGAGTAGAACTCGGTGAACTGGCTCCGCTCACCAGCCGAGGCGAGCAACTCGTCGGCGGAAGAGCGGGCGGCCGAGCGATTGCCAGTCATCGGAGAATTCTGGTGGGGCATGTCCGAGTGTACCAACGCGCCCCCAGCCGTGGCAGGACAATCCGCTACGCTCCGTCGCCGCATGAGCCCGACCCGCCCACATCGCCCGTCCCCCTCGCCCGTCCGCCGCCGACCACTCGCCGTCGCGATCGCCGCCGCCGCCGTCATCGCGTGCGTGGCATGCCCCGCAGCCGCGGGCCCACGCGTCGACCCCGCGACGGGCCGCCCGCTCGACAATCAGCCCCCGCCCCGGCACGTCGACCTGCTGCATCTGGACCTGACCCTCGACCTCACGCTCGGCGAGGGCGATCTCACGACCGACTCGGCCGACGCGCTGGCCGTGATCGACCTCAAGGCCGTGGGCGCCCCGCGCGACTCGATCACACTCGATTGCGTGGGCCTCGAGGTCATCTCCGTCACGATCGACGACCGCCCCGTCGCCCACGAGAGCACGCCCACGCACCTCCACATCCTCGCGGATCGGCCGCTCCAGCCCGGCGTGCCCACGCGCGTCGAGATCGACTACCACATCCCCGCCATGACCAACGACGGCTTCGGCCTGAGCTGGTCACGCCGAAAGCCCGGCGGCACGTCCAAGACCGACCTCCGACCCCAGATCCACGCCCAAGGCCAGTCCCGATTCAACTCGACCTGGTTCCCCTGCCGAGACACGCCCGACGAGCGGCTGACCTCCACCATGCGCATCACCGCGCCGGCCGACTTCACCGTGGTCTCCAACGGCGAGCTCACCAGCCGCGTCGAATCGGCCGACGGCCGCGTCCGCTGGACGTGGGAGCAAACCACACCCCACCCGGTCTACCTCGTCACCCTCGCGGTCGGGCACTACGAGACCATCGAGGTCGGCGGCCCCGCCTCGGCGCGCCCGGGCCTGGCCATGCCCGCGTACACCCCCGTCGGCACGGCACGCCGCGCCCAGGCGAAGCTCGAGAAGACCGCCGAGATGATCGCCTTCCTCGAGGCATATCTCGACGAGCCCTACCCCTGGCAGCAGTACGGGCAGGTCTTCTGCCGCGACTTCCGCTGGGGCGGCATGGAGAACACGGGCGCCACCGTCCTCCGCGAGGACATCCTCTTCGCCGGCCCGCGCGCCCACGACGCGCTCATCATGCACGAGGTCGCCCACCAATGGCTCGGCAACCTCGTGACCTGCCACTCCTGGGAGCACCTCTGGCTCAACGAGGGCTGGGCCGTCTTCGCCGAGTTGCTCTGGCTCGAGTACGCGACCAACCCCGTCGAGCGTCAGGCCGCGATCGTCGACGAGCTGATCTCCTGGCGCGACCATCTCGCGAGCCTCGGCCCGCTCACCGCGCCTGACGACCCCGCGATGCGCACCCCCTACTTCGACCACCCCGACGATATCTTCGAGCAGGCCGACGACCCCTACCTCAAGGGCGCGTACGTGCTCCACATGCTCCGCACCGAGCTCGGCAAGGACCTGTTCCGCAAGGTCGCGATCGCCTGGATCGACACCCACAAGCACGGCAGCGCAGACACCGAAGACTTCCGCCGCGTCGCCGAGCGCGTCTCGGGCCGATCGCTCGAACGATTCTTCGACCAGTGGGTCAACCGCCCGGGCCTGCCCCGCCTGACCATCGAGCCGACCCACACCCGCCTCGACGACGGCAGCCACATCCTCACGATCGCCCTCACCCAAACCCAGCACATCGATCGCCTCAACCCCGCGTACGAGTTCACGCTACCCGTCGTCGTCGAACTCGACACCGGCTCGCGCCGAACACTGACGATCCCGATGGACTCGCGCTCACGCACCTTCACCATCGGCCTCGATGCGCCCCCACGCCGTATCCTCGCCGACCCGGAGGCATCGCTCCTGGCCGAGCTGACCACCAAGCCCATCACCCGACCTCGCTAATCCAAGCCGTACTGCAAAGCGCAGCATCGGAGCAAAGACCCAATGACCATGACCACGCGCACCATACTCGCCGCCCTCGCACTCACCCCCGCCGTCCTCTTTGCCGCCACCGGCGAGTCCAGCTGCGGGCACTACGGCTGCATGCACAGCAAGCTCGAAGCCGCCGCCTGGCACGCCCGCTTCAGCGACGAGAAGATGATCGACTTCGACCCCGAGACCGGCGCCTCGCTGCTCAACTACGCCCCCGACACGCCCGCCGACTTCCTGCACACGCGACTGGACCTCTCCATCGCCGACATGAACACGCCGACCATGCAGGGCATCGCCACGCACCGCCTCACGCCCATCGGCAAGCCCCTCACCACGCTCAACCTCGACGCCAACCTCCTCCAGATCAACGCGGTCCGCATCAACGGCAACCCCGCCCCCTTCGAGCACGACGGCCACGACCTCACCGTCACATTCAATCCGCCCATCGACCTCGACGCCGAAGCAACACTCACCATCGACTACACCGCCATCGAACCACCCTTCGGCCTGACCTGGACGCCCGAGTCCGACCAGTGGCCGGGCCGACCCGCCCAAATCCACACCCAGGGCCAGCCCGAGACCAACTCCTACTGGTTCCCCTGCCACGACTTCCCCAACGACCGCATGACCACCGAGCTGGTCATCACCGTGCCCGACGGCTTCCTCGCCTCCTCCAACGGCAAGCTGGTCGAGCGCAAGACCATCCTGGGCGACGACGGCACCCGCGCCACCCGCTTCCACTGGCTCCAGGAGCCCAACCACCCCAACTACCTCGTCACGCTCATCGTCGGCAAGTTCGACGTGGTCGACCTGGGTGACGACGAGCTCTCCATGCCCGTCTACGTCCCGCCCGGCCGCGGCGACGACGTCCTCCGCACCTACGGCAACACCGCGCCCATGGTGAAGCTCTACGAGCGCCTCTTCGACGAGCCCTACCCCTGGGCACGCTATGCCCAGCTCGTCGTCTGGAACTTCGGCGCCGGCGGCATGGAGAACACCGCCGCCACCACGATGTACGACACCGCCATCTTCTCCGAGGACGGAGCGTACGACCATGACCTCGACGGCCTCATCGCCCACGAGCTCGCCCACCAGTGGTTCGGCGACCTGCTCACCTGCCGCACCTGGGAGCACATCTGGCTCAACGAGGGCTTCGCGACCTACTCCGAGTCACTCTGGTTCGAAGAGCGCGACGGCCGGGAGGGCTATGACACCGACACCCTCCGCAACTTCGACAACGTCATCCGCCGCGACACCGGCACCTACCCCGACGCGCCCGGCATGGTCTCCAAGCGCTACGAGCACCCGTGGGAGGTCTTCCGTCGGGGCTCCAATCCCTACCCCAAGGGCTCGAGCATCCTCCACATGCTCCGCCGAAAGATCGGCGACGAGCTCTTCTTCAAGACCCTCGCCGACTACATCGACGAGCACCACCTCGGCAACGTCGAGACCGACCAGTTCCGCAAGGTCGCCGAGCGCGTCAGCGGCGAATCCCTCGAGCGCTTCTTCCGCCAGTGGACGCAGCGCCCCGGCATCCCCCGCGTCACGATCGACGCCGACTGGAACGGCTCCGAGCTGACCATCACCGCTGCGCAGACCCAGACCATCGATCGGCTCAACCCCGCCTTCGATATCGAGATCCCGTTCACAGTCAGCGACACGTCCGGCCGGATCACCATGCCGCGCATGCGGTTCGCCAGCCGGGAGGCGTCGATGACGATGTCCATGGACGCCCCGCCCGCGTGGCTCGCGGTCGACCCCGACCTGCACATCCTCGCCGAATGGACCGTCGACGCCCCCGCCGACTGGCACCGCGCTCTCGCCCAGGCGGGCCCCACCCTCGGCGCCCGCGTGCAGGGCGTCCGAGGCCTCCACGCGACCGGCAGCGCAAACCACACCCAGACGCTCGTCACGATCGCCCGCGACCCGGCCGCCCCATCGTTCCTCCGCGAGCAGGCCGCCCGCGCGGCCGTCGAGCTCTCGTCAGCACGCGCCGTGCCCGACCTTCTCGCCGGCGCGGCCGACGACCCCGCCGTCCGCCGCGTAACGCTCGAAGCGTTCAACGCGTGGGTCATCGACACGCCCGCCGATGACGCCGCCGACGATGCGGATCCTGACAACACAGACCCGATCGTGAAGGACGTCGACGACACCATTGTCAACGCCATCGCCTCCACCGCCCGCGCCGACCGCAGCGCACGCACGCGCCAGCAGGCACTCATCGCACTCGGCCGGCTGAAGGCCCCGAACGCGCTCAACGTGCTCATGTCCGCCACCGCGACCGACTCGCAGAACGATCGCGTCCGTCAGGGCGCCCTCGAGGGGCTCGGCCTGCTCGACGATCCCCAGGCGCTCGACACCGTCCTCCGCCACGCCCGCCCCGGCACCATCAATCGCACCCGCCCCGTCGCGATCACCGCGGCCGTCGCGCTCGCCCACCACGACAACGACGCCGTCTTCGAGACACTCCGCACGATCGTTGAGACCGACCGCGAGCGCCGGAGCAAGAACGCCGCAGCTCAGGCGCTCGTCACGCTCGAGGATCAGCGCGGCATCGCCGTGCTTCGCGCCGCCGCCGATTCGGCCCGCGACCCGCTCGACGCCACCCGCATGGGCGACCTCGCCACGCAGCTCGCCGAGGCGTTCGACTAGCCGGCCCGCCCGCGCCGACTAACCCACCCCATCAGCAGCTCGCCGAGCCCATCGTTCAACGAAGGCCGCGTACTGCTCGGGCGTGTCGATGCCCGTGTGGCTCGACGCACCGATCGCCACCGCGATCGGGTGCCCGTGCTCCAGCACGCGCAGCTGCTCGAGCCGCTCGGAAACTTCCAGGGGCGTCGCCGGCAATCCCGCGTACACATCCAGAAAGTCGCGGCGGTACGCGTAGATCCCCACGTGCCGAAGCACGCCCGCCCCGCCCGGCTCGGCCCGGTGCGGGATCGCGCTGCGCGAGAAATACAGCGCCCGGCCCGTCGCCCCCACAACCACCTTCACCACGTTCGGATCGTGCGCCTCGCCCACCATCGGCGTCGCGACCGTCGCCATCGGGCAGCTGCTGCCCACCAACGCCTCGACGGCGAGGTCGATCGTCTCGGGCTCGATCTCGGGCTCGTCACCCTGCACGTTCACAACGACCGCGTCGCCCCGAAGCCCGAGCACGCCCGCAGCCTCGCGCAATCGGCTCGTCCCGTTGGGGTGCTCGCCCGTCCGCACCGCCTCGCCGCCAAACGCCTCCACTGCCTCCACGACCTCGCCAGAGTCCGTCGCGACCACCACGCGCGCGATGCTCGACGCCCCAGACGCCGACTCGACCACGTGCTGGATGAGCGTCTTGCCCGTCTCGGCCGCGAGCACCTTGCGCGGGAACCGCGTCGAGCCCAGACGGGCCGGCACGATCGCGACTGCCCGAGCCATCTCGCCCACCACGCCGATCAGCCCGCAAGCTCGGCCACGAGGGCCTTGAGCGCGTCCCGGCGGGCCCGGATATCGCGGTAGTTCAGCTGCTGGATCGCGATCGCCGACGCCAGCTTCTCGGCTTCCTTCGCAGCCTCGATCTCACGATCGCGCTCGGCCTTCTCCTGCAGGGCGGCCATCAGCGCGTATCGCATCCCCATATCGCCCTCGCTGGTCTCCGCCACGCCCCGCTCCACGCCGTCGCGCAGCGTGTCGACCGCCTCAGCGAGCCACCCCATCTTCTGGAACGCCAGCCCGAGGTGTTCGATCGAAGACGCCTGCGTCTTCTTGTCGCCCTTTGCCTCCTGGAAGAGCGCCACCGCGTCCTCGTATCGGCCCAGCGCGTACTCCCGCATGCCGAGCTGGTGCTTGAGCCCGAGGTCCGTCGGGTAGTTCTCGACGCGGGCCACAAGCTCCTCACGCTCGATCTCGAGAAACTTCTTCTGCGCCGCCTTGAAGCGCGCCGCCGCCTCGCCTTCGCCCCCGGCCGCCTCGGCAGCCTTGCGGAACTCGCCGAGCTTCCGCCGCGCACGCCGGATCCGGATGTCCCCCGCCATCTGCCGGAAGCGGAACTGCTGCGTGTCCGCGTGCGCCTTCTTGAGCACCACCAGCGCCCGCTCCTCGTCCGCGTTCGTGCCGCGGTCGAGCAGGCGCTTCGCGAGCGTCGTGATCGTCGGCAGGTCGTCGGGGCGCTTCGCGTACTCCTCCTCGGCCGAGCGCACGAGGCGATCCAGCGTGTCCTCACTCTTGACGATCCGCTCGGCCTCCTCGAGCTCGCGCTGCGCGTCGGCGTTGCGGATGTTCTTGCGGAAGCCCCCCGCCGCGCCCGTCTCGTCGAACCCGCCCCTGGACATCGTCGCCTGCGCCGACAGATTTCGCACCTCGGTCGCCAGCGCGTTGTCGTCGGGCGCGAGTCGGACGGCCGTCTCACCCGCCCGCGCCGCGAGGTCGTACGCGCCGATCTCCTGCAGCGAGTGCATGAGCTTCACGAACGAGTCTTTCTTGGGCTTCGGGTCCGCCGCCATCAACCGCAGCGCCTGCTCTGAGATCCAGTACGTCGGCTCGATCAGGTTCGCCTTGCCGCCGTACTCGGCGGCCCGGATCGCCGCGCTGCTGTCCGTCGGCTTGACGCCCCACGCGAGCAGCGCCGCGAGATACTTCTCCACGTCGCCCCGGCCGCCGAAGGCCTTGGCGGTCTCCTTGCTCAGCTTCTTGTTGCCCGCGCCGTTCCAGCTCGTCGCGGCGCTCCAGAAGCCCTCGAGCCCGGTCATGCTCGACGGGTCTTGCCGCAACCCGCTCAGCCAGAGCTGCATCGCGTACTCGAAGTTCGACGCCTGCTGCACCGTCCGTGCGTGCTCGAAGAACCGCGCCGCCTTCTCCGGCGAGCCGTCCCCCGGGGGCGGCCCGCCCGCGTCGTCCGCGCCGCCGTCGCCCGAGCCTTTCTTCTTTCCGAACATCGCCAAGCCGAGCTCCTCAGTGTCCTGTCGCCACAGCGTCGAGACGGTATCAAAACGCGCTATGCCACACGCCGCCGGTGCCGGGCGTGCCCCCACAGCCCGGCGTCATCATACGGGCCCCCACCACCCGCGCGCGGCCCACACCCCTCGCTACCATGACACCGTGAGCACCGACCCCGCACAACTGCGCATCGTCACCTTCCCCCACGCGGCCCTGCGCGAGCCCGCAAAGCCGGTCGGTGCCGTGACCGACGAGGTCCGCGCGATCGCCGACCGCATGGTCGAGCTCATGTTCGAGGCCGAGGGTATCGGCCTCGCCGCGCCGCAGGTCGGCCTGCCCCTCCGTCTGTTCGTCTGCCATGTCCCCGAGGGCGACGATCGCTCCCCCACCGCCTCCCCCGTCACCGCGACCGCCCACCCCGCGGTGTACATCGACCCGGTCATCACGAGCCCCGAGGGCCCCCTCCTTCCCATGGAAGAAGGCTGCCTCTCCCTGCCCGACATCTCCGGCGAGGTCATACGACCCGAGCACGTCACCATCGAGGCCACGAATCTCCACGGCGAGCGGTTCACCCAGACCGGCCAGGGCCTGCTCGCCCGCTGCTGGCAACACGAGCTCGACCACCTCGACGCCGTGCTCATCATCGACAAAATGACCCAGCTCTCCCGCCTCAAGAACCGCAGCGCCATCCGCCGCCTCGAACGCTCGGCCTGACAACCCGCCTCGTCTACACCAATGCCAGACCGCCCACTGGACATCGTCTTCCTCGGCTCGGGCGCGTTCGGCCTGCCCACGCTCCAGGCCCTCGCCGCCCGCCACACCATCACCGGCGTCATCACCCAGCCCGACCGTCGATCGGGCCGCGGCTCAAGGCTCACGCCCACGCCCATCGCCGCATGGGCCGCCGAGCACCTGCCCAGCACGCCGCTGCTCAAACCCGAACGCATCAACACCCCCGCCAACACCGAGGCGGCCCGAGGACTCCGCGCCGACGCCTGGGTTGTCATCGCCTTCGGCCAGAAGCTCGGCGAGCCGCTGCTCGCCGATCGCTTCGCCATCAACCTCCACGCCTCGCTCCTGCCCCGCTGGCGCGGCGCAGCCCCGATCAACGCCGCCATCCTCGCCGGCGACGCGACCACGGGCAACTCCGTCATCACCCTCGCCGACCGCATGGACGCCGGCCTCGTGCTCGGCCAATCCACCCGGCCCATCGAGCCGCACCACACCACCGGCGACCTCCACGACCTGCTCGCAGCCGACGGCCCCGACCTCGTCGAGCGCGTCCTCGCGGACCACGCCGCCGACACCCTCACCCCGACCACGCAGGACGAAGACCACGTCACCCTCGCCTCCAAGCTCTCGCGCGACGACGCATGGGTCGACTTCGCAGCCCCCGCGACCGAGGCACGCAACCGAATCCACGGCCTCAATCCCTGGCCGGGCGTCACCACGCAATATCGCGACGCCCCGCTCAAGCTCCTCCGCGCCGAAGCGCTCGAACGCCCCCACACCGACGAATCCGGCACGCTGCTCGACGCGGCCGCCGGCATCGTCGCGTGCGCCGCAAACACCGCCCTCCGCCTGACCGAGGTCCAGCCCCCCGGCAAGCGCCCCATGCCGTGGAGCGACTTCGCGCGTGGCCGGTCGCCCCAAATCGGCGAGCGCCTCATCGGAAAGACCACCCCATGAGCTTGCTGACGCTCTGGGACCTGCTGCGTAAGCCGGCGACGCCGCAGGTGGTCACGAAACCACCTCCCCGGCACGCACCATCGGCACCACGCCCCGTCACGCGCCCCGCGCGAAGCACGCCCGCGCTCGACCGCTACCAGAAGATGGAGCGCACCATGCTTGCCGAGCACGGCATTCGCGTGCGCAAGTGGCGCACCTCCAGCTCGGGCGTCGCGTGGGAGGTCCACTACCGCGACGGCACCGTCTCGCGCCTCATCGAGTCGCCCCGCCCGCGCGGCCCGATCTCCGCCGCGATCTTCCTCCACGAGGTCGGCCACCACGCCATCGGCTTCAACACCTACCGCCCCCGCTGTCTCGAGGAATACCACGCCTGGCGCTACGCGCTCGAGCAGATGGAGCACTGGTCGCTCAACATCACCCAGCGCGTGCTCGACCGCCGCCACGACGCGCTCCACTACGCGATCGCAAAGGCCCGCCGCCGAGGCCTCAAGCGACTCCCCGCCGAGCTCGTCCCCTTCCTCGAGTCGCGGAAGGCTGACAAGCCGCAAGCCCCAGCGTCGCGCTAGGCCGCGAAGCCCATCTCCTGCTGGGCAGCCGCCCGCGCGTGCATCGCCTTGTGGCACTTCGGGCAGATCGGCGTGGTCATGTCGCGGATATCCGCGCCGCAGTGCGGGCAGCCGAAGCCGCTCCGCTTCATCGCCTCCGCGAGCGCCCACCGCGCGAGCTCGAAGCCCACCAGCGACTGCCAGCCGACCATCGCGACCATCAGCGTCCAATCGCCATGCGACACCAAGATCGCGCCAACCGCCGCGCCGATGCCCGCGATCGTCGTCTGCGTGAGCACGCGCAGCGAGTCCGTCACGATGCCAAGCCCGATGCCCGTCACCACGCCCGCCGCGAGCACCGCCGCACCCAAAGGCAGCATCACCACCATGCCCTCGGGCAGCCAGGGCATCGCCTCGGCCCACATCGGCGACACGTCGCCGAGCGCGTCATGCAGCGGCGGGAACCAGAAGCCGAAGGCCCCGCCCCAGATCGCGACAACCGCCCACGAGATATCAAGCCGCCGCCCGGCGATCGCCGCCGAGCCGATCAAGCCGCCGACGAACACGAAGCCAAGGGCGAACAGCACCTCGCTCGGCGGGATGCCGAACCAAGTCATCGCCGCGCATACGATCGCTCCGGCGAGCACGCCGAAGCCCACCAACCCAGCATGAGCACGCGCAAGCAGCGCACGCCTGTTCATTGAGCAGTCCCTCCAGCCAGCCGCACAACCGCGACCAGCCCCCCAGCTTCCCGCTGGAGCCGTTCGAAAACTGCCAATCACATCGGCCCGATGCGAGCCCACAAACCGCGCAACCCGATCTCGAGCGTCCGAGAATCCGGCACCCCGCCCGCCGAGCCGCACCAGCTTTCCACGCCGTGCCGGCGATCGCCCGCAGGCGCAGCCCGCCCGGAACCTACCCCGTGCCGAGCCGCCGCTCGGCCGAGCGAGCGTGCCCCTCCAGGCCCTCGGCCCGCGCGAGCACCGCCGCGTCCCGTGCAAGCGCCTGGGCCTCGTCGCCGCCGCCCACCTCGAGCACCGTCCGCACGCGCAGGAAGTCAAACACGCTGAGCCCACCGAACGATCGCGCCGTCCCGCCGGTCGGCAGTGTGTGGTTCGGACCGGCCCCATAGTCGCCGAACACCTCCGCACTCGACTGCCCAACGAACAACCCGCCGTAGTGGCGTAGCCGCCCCGCCACCCCGCTCGCGTCACGCGTGATGACCTCGAGGTGCTCGGGCGCGAGGCGGTCGCACACGTCGATCGCAGCCGCCAGATCATCCGCGACGACACCGAAGCTGTTCTCCATCGCCGCCAGCGCTGTCTCCCGCGTCGGGAGCGTCGCGAGCTGCGTCTCCAGCTCGGCGCGCACCGCGTCGAGCAGCTCGCGCGAGGTGGTCACCAGCACCGCGCTCGCGTCGGCATCGTGCTCGGCCTGCGCGAGCAGGTCCGACGCCACGGTCCCCGCGTCCGCCGAGTCATCCGCGAGCACGACCAGCTCGCTCGGCCCGGCGAGCATGTCGATGCGCACCGCGCCCGACACCAGCTGCTTCGCCGCCGTCACCCACCGATTGCCGGGCCCCACAATCGCGTCGCACGCCTCGATCGGCCCGCACCCGTGCGCCATCGCCGCGATCGCTTGCGCACCGCCCACACGCAGCACCGCGTCGGCCCCCGCGATCGCAGCCGCCGCGAGCGTCACCGTCGCCGGCCTCGGGCTCGCAACGACCACCCGATCACACCCGGCCGCACGCGCCGTCACCGCGCCCATCAGCACGCTGGAAGGCAGCGGGAACCGCCCGCCCGGCGCGTAGCACCCCGCACGCTCCACCGCCGCGACCACCTGCGCCGCGTGCCCCCCGGGCACCGCCACGCGAAACTCTCCCACCGACGACCGCTGCGCCTCGGCAAACGCCCGGATCCGCCCCGCCGCACGCTCGAGCACGCCCCGGGTCTCGCGGTTTAGAGCGCCCAGCGCCTCTTCCATCTCCCATCGCTCGGCATACAGGCTCGCGCCCGGCGCGATATCCCCGAGCCGCTCGGCGTGCTCGCGCACCGCAGCCTCGCCACGCGTCCGCACATCCTCCACGATCGCCGCCGCGTCACGCCGCGTCCGGTCATCAACCGGCGACCGGCGCACGCTCGGCACGTCCGCCGCCGCCACCTCCGCAAACCCAACCCGCACCGAAGCGCCCATCACACGTCCTTCCGATTGCCGGGCCGGCGCGTCACCTTGAGCGCCCGACCGTCGAGCACGCGCTCGATATCCGCGAGCGTCGCGCCCGCCGCGATCGCCTTCACGAGCGCAAAGTACATCACGTCCGCAGCCTCCCACGCCGCGTCCGCTGCGCTCTCCGCCTCGCCGAGCTCTCCCGCCTCTTCCTTCAGCTTCGCGCCAAGCAACCCGGGCTCGGTCACCAGACGCCTCGTGTACGACCCCTCGGGCGCATCAGCGAGCCGGCCCGCGATCGTCCGCTCGAGCTCGCCGAGCCCGCCGCCCGCGCCGAAGCACGTCCGCGTGCCTGTGTGACAGAACCCCGCGCCCGACTGCCGCACTCTGAACCGGAGCGCGTCGCGATCGCAATCCACCGCGACGTCGATCAGCTCCTGCACCGCCCCCGACGACGCGCCCTTCCGCCACAGGCCGCGCGTGCGAGACCAATATGCCCCGATGCCCTCCTCGATCGCCACAGCAAGGCTCTCGGCGTTCGAGTACGCCAGCCCAAGCGTCACGCCAAGCTCATCGCACACCACCGTCGGCCAGAGCCCGTCTTCGCGATCACTGTGAAGCGGTGCCGCGAACGCGTCGGCCAGCGGCATCAGGCCCTTATAGAGCGCCATGCCCACCTGCGCATCGGCCCCAAAGCGGTCGAGCTGCCCCACCTCCGCCGCCGTCGACACGCCCCCCGCGATCGTCACGCGGGCATCACCCGCAGCCTCGACGATCTCCGCCACGCGATCCATCGCCGTGCCCCCAAGACGCCCCTCTTTCTCGACGAACGTCACAAGAAATCCGCCGACATACCCACGCAGCTCACGGATCCGGTCCACGATGCCCGCACCGGTCTTGGTCTGCCATCCCTCGACAACCACCTCGCCATCAACCGCATCCAGCGCCGCAACCACACGCTCGCGTGGCAGCTCCCCGAGCACCTCGGGCGTCGCTGCAGTGCCGAGCACGACCTTCGTCGCCCCCGCGTCGAGCCAACGGATCGCGGCCTCCACGCTCCGAATGCCCCCACCCACCCGGCACGGCGCGAGACGAACCAGCTCTTCGATCACCGCCGCGTTGTCGCCCTTGCCGAGCGCCGCATCGAGATCAACCACCGCGATCTCCCCGACACGACCGAAACGCGTCGCGATCGGCACCGGATCGCCCGCATCGAGCTCGAACGCCTTGCCGCCCACGAGCTGCACCGCGTTCCCATCCATCAGGTCAATAGACGGCACGATCATCGCCGAACCTCCACGCCAAACCCGGCAAGCTCATCCTTCACCACACCGACCGTGTGCACCCCGTCATGGAAGATCGAAGCCGCGAGCACCGCGTCCGCGCCCGCGCGCACGGCCTCGGCCATGTGCGCCGCGTCCGCCGCGCCACCCGAAGCGACTACAGGCACGCTCACCATGCCCGTCACCGCCTCGAGCAACGCCGTGTCGTAGCCGTCCTTGGTGCCATCGCGGTCCCAGCTGGTCAGCACGATATCGCCCGCGCCGCGTCGCTCGGCCTCGCTCGCCCACGCCAGCACATCCATGCCCGTCCGTTCCGTTCCCGACCGCACAACGACCTCCCACCCGTCGCCATCCACCCGCCGCGCCGCATCCAGCGCCAGCACCGTGCACTGCACCCCGAAGCGGTCGGCCAGCCGCGAGAGCAGCACCGGATCGCGCACGGCCGCCGTGTTCACCGCGACCTTGTCCGCGCCCGCGTCGAGCAGCACCGCCGCGTCTTCCACCGCGCGCACCCCGCCCCCCACGGTCAGCGGGATGCCGAGCACCTCGCGGACCGCGCGCACCGTGTCCGACGCGTTGGCCCGCCCCTCGGGCGTCGCCGAGACGTCAAGAATCACGATCTCGTCGGCGCCCTGCGCCTCGTACGCGACGACCTGCTCAACAGGGTCGCCCGCATCGCGCAGCCCCTGGAAGCGCACACCCTTCACCACGCGCCCATCGCGTACATCCAGACACGGCACCACACGCACAAGCCTCACGCGACCACCCCGCGATCAACACGCCCCGGCTGCTCGCTCACCGACAGCCATCGCTCAAAGATCCCCCGCCCATACGGCCCGCTCAGCTCGGGGTGGAACTGGCACGCCACCACGCCGCCCCGCTCGATGCCCGCGACGAATCGGCCGCTGTAATCGGAGACAGCGCCCGCCCAACCACTCGGCACCGCCGACACGCGATACGAGTTCGCGAAATAGCCGAACCCGCTCGCGAGCACCGCGCATGACTCCTCGGCATCGATGCGGTTCCACCCCATCTGCGGCACGGTCACGTCGCCCTCGAATCGCTCGACGACGCCGGCTGCCACGCCGAGCCCCGCCGCCCCCGGCGACTCGGCGCTCGACGCGAACAGCACCTGCATGCCCAGGCAGATCCCAAGCGTGGGCCGCCCGGCGTCCACGCGGTCCCGCAGCACGCCGCGGAGTCCTGTCTTATCGAGCACCGTTGCCACCGCGCCGAACGACCCAACACCCGGAAAGACGACGCGCGACGCGTTCGCCACGCGCGCCGGATCGTCGCTCAGCTCCCCAGTCACGCCCAGGCGACGCAAGGCAGCAAGCACCGACGCGACATTCGCAAGCCCCGTACGCACGACCACGACCTCGCTCATAGCACACCCTTCGTGCTCGGCGTGCCAGCCCGACCAGTGAACGCCACCGCCTCGCGCAGCGCGAGCGCGAGCGCCTTGAAGGCCGCCTCGGCCCGGTGGTGGTCGTTCCTGCCCCGCAGCACGTCCACGTGCACCGTCGCCCGTGCGTTGACCGCGAGTGTCTCGATCACGTGCCCCACGTTCTCGCACGCGAGCCCGCCGATCGCCTCGCGCGTGAGTCCGAGGTCGACCTCGGCGCACCCCCGCCCGGAGAGATCCACCACCGCCCGCGCGAGCGCCTCATCGAGCGGCGCGTAAGCCGAGCCGAACCGGCCGATCCCCTCCCGCGTCCCGAGGCACCGGTCGAGCGCCTGCCCGAGCGCGATCGCGCAATCCTCGGCCGTGTGGTGGTCATCGACCTCGAGATCGCCCTTGCACGCGAGCGTCAGGTCCATCCACGAGTGCTTCGCAAGGGCCGTGAGCATGTGATCGAGAAACCCGATGCCGGTGCGCACGTCGCTCGCGCCCGTGCCGTCGACGCGAAGCGAGCACCGGATGCTCGTCTCGCCCGTCTCGCGCTCCACCGTCGCACGCCGCTCGCTCATGACGCCACTCCTTCGACCATCGCCGCCAACCCATCAACATCCTCGAGCACGCGCGCCGCGCCGGCCGCACCGAGCGCCTCGCGCGCCACCTCCGCGTGCTCGCCGGGCGGCACAACGCCGATCGGCACGACGCCCGCCGCCCGCGCGGCGCGGATGTCATCGACCGTGTCGCCGATCATCCACGCCCGCCGCACACCGAGACGCTCCATGCACACCCGCACGACATCGGGCTCGGGCTTGCTCGGGCCGTCCTCCATGCACACGATCGCGCCGAAGAGGTCGGCGACGCCGAACCGCTCCAGCGCCTCCATCGCATCGGCGCGAGGCCTACCCGTCACGATGCCGATCGGCATGCACGCCGCGACACGCTCCAGCCACGCGCGATCAACGATCGCCCGCTCGGTCGCCTTCAGTCCCCGCCGCCCCTCCACGCCTTGATATGCAGCCTCAAACCGCTCGATCACCGCGTCGCGCGTCGTCTCGACACCCGCCTCGGTCACCAAGCGCAGCGTGACGTCCCAATCGTTGTTCGCGTTGCCCCGCGCCTTCATCCGCCCGATCTGTTCGGGCGTGACCTCGACGCCGAACGTCGCCGCCGCCTCGCGGATCGCCGCGCGATACGAACCGCTCACGTCCACAAGCACACCATCGAGATCAAAGAGCATCGCCTCGGGACGCAGCGCCGCCTCGAGCCCCGCCACCACGCGATCCACCTGGCCCGCGTCGCCCGGGCACGTGATGCGCAGCGCATCATCGAGCCCCGCCACGCCCGGATAGCTGCGTACCTTCACGCCGAGCCCCGCCAGCGCGTCGCGTGTCCACGCCGCGCCCTTGAAGCGGGCGAACACGAAGTTGCCCTCGGACGCCGTCGGCCGACCGCCCACGCGCCGCGCCGCCTCGGCGATCACACCCCGGTCACGCCGCACGCGATCGACGAACGCCCCGACGTCGCGCCGGCCCCGCTCGAGCACGTCCGCCGCGATTGCCAGGCTCGGCCCCGCCACCGCGTAGGGCCCGCCCGCCGGGCGGAGCCAGCCGACGACCTCCCCAGGCCCAGCCGCGTACCCCACACGCAGCCCCGCGAGCCCCCACGCCTTGCTCATCGTCCGCGTCACCACGACGTTGGGAAGCCCAAGCGCCGCCGACGTCAGGTCCTCATCGGCGAACTCGACGTACGCGTGATCCAACAGCACCACCGCACCGCCCGCGGCCGCCGACACACGCTCGAGCACGTCGGCCGAGATCGCAAGCCCGGTCGGGTTGTTCGGGCTCACAAGCCCCACCACGCCCGTCCGCTCATCGAGCGCACCAAGCACCGCGTCGAGCGGGAACGGCCCATCGTCCCACGCCGGCGAAACGACCTCCGCCCCGGTCAACCGCGCATACCGCGGCAGCATCTCGAACGTCGGCGTCGGCACCACGAGCGTCCGCCCGGGACCGAGCATCGCCCGGCAGATGCGGTCGATTGCCTCGTCGGCGCCCGCCGTGACGAGCACCCGCGAAGGCTCAACGCCAAGGCCCGCCGCAATCCGCGCCTCGAGCTCTCGCGCCGATGGATACCGCCGGAGCACGTCGGTGCCGCCCTCACGCAGGCGATCGATCGCCGTCGCGTCGGGCTCGACACCCTCGTTGCCGTCGAGAAAGAGGTCGATCGGTCCGGGCCAGCCGGGCGTCGCGTACGCGCGCACGCCGCGCAGCGCATCCACGGGCTTGGGGCCCTGGACAGTCTCGGCGACTCGGCTCGTCATGGCACGATCTGCGACAGCGGGCTGACGACAATGTCCGTCCCACCCTTGGCCTTGATCACCGGCACGAGCGCCGCGAGTTTGTTCTTCGGCACCGCCGCCCGCACCGCGTACCCCGCGTCGCCGTGCAGCGGCGCCACCGTGGGCTCGCGCATGCAAGGCAGGCAGTCCACCACCGCCCGCAGGTCCGCCTCGCCCACATTCAACTCGACCATGACGCGCCGACGGGCCTCGAGCACCGCGTCGAGCAGCACCCCCACCGCCTCGATCTTCTCGCGCTTCGCCGGGTTGTCCATCGCCTGCCGGCTCGCGTACATACGCGTGCTCGACCGGTCGATCTCCTCGACGATCTCCAGGTCGTTCGCCTCGAGCGTCGCGCCGCTCTGGGTGATGTCAACGATGCAGTCCGCGTCCTCCGGCGGGAAAACCTCCGTCGCGCCGTACGACCGCACGAACTCCGCATCAAGGCCGGCCCGCTCGATCCACGCCTTGGTCAGCCGCTGGTACTCGCTCGCGATCACGATCCGCCGCGCCGGCAGCCTCCCATCCACCAAGATCGACCGCGGCGCCGCCGCCACCAGCCGCACCGGGTCCATCCTCGTGTCGACAATCTCAACGAGATCAGCACCGAGTTCGGCGACCCAATCGGCCCCCGCGAACCCCAGGTCGCGCGTGCCCGCCGCGAGCATCTCGACGATGTTCTGCGGCTTGAGGATCTTCGTCTCGCACCCCTCGATCGGCACCCGCGGGCGGTACCCCCGGCTGGGCACCCGCACCGGCATGCCCGCCTCGGCCATGAGCGCAAAGACGCCCTCCTGCATCCGCCCCTTGGGCAGGCCCAACTTCAGAGTCTCGCTCGCGTCGCCCATGTCGTGTGCTCCTGTCGTGTTCCATTCGACCGAGCCGCCCTGCTGGACGCCCCGCCGACAACTTCCAATCCCCACACCACCACTTCCCAAGCCCAATCAACCAGACGCCCGAGCACCACCAGCAAAAACGCAACACGCCGACCCACGGGCGGGCCGGCGTTCGTCGTGCACTCGAGAGCATGCCAGAAGGCACCCATCGCGATCAGACCATCACCAAGCCCGGCTTGCCCCGGTGTTGTGATGGTGATGATGGCTCGCGGTGGAGAACTTCATTGCCCGCGATGCTTGCCACCAAACCCCGCAGAGTCAAATACTCTCCCACATCCAAACCGCACAGGCAGACCGGCCGCCAGTCCAGCCCACCCGTGCAGCCCACCCCTGCAGCCGAACCGTGTAGCCAAGGAATAACTATGCCACGCCGAATCGCACTCGCCTACTCCGGCGGCCTCGACACGTCCGCCATCATCCCGTGGCTCAAGGAAACCTACGGCCAGGACACCGAGATCTACGCATTCTGCGGCAACGTCGGGCAGGGCGATGAAGAGCTCGTCGGCCTCGAGGACAAGGCCGCCAAGTCCGGCGCCGTCGACTGCCGCGTCGCCGACCTCCGCGAAGAGTTCGCACGCGACTACGTCTTCCCCACCCTCATCGCCGGCCCGACCTACGAGCGCCGCTACCTCCTCGGCACCTCCATGGCCCGCCCCATCCTCGCCAAGGCGCACGTCGAGTACGCCCGCGAGGTCGGCGCCGACGCGCTCTGCCACGGCTGCACCGGCAAGG
>CAYQAD010000005.1:27683-27898 GCA_964415125.1 uncultured Phycisphaeraceae bacterium
GTCCGCTTCGAGACCACCTTCGCCGCGCTCGCCCCCGACCTCGAGGTCATCGCCCCCTGGCGCACGTGGTCCATGCGCTCCCGCGAAGAGCTCCTCCAGTACCTCGCCGACCGCAACATCCCCACCACCGCGAGCGCCACCAAAATCTACTCGCGCGACGCGAACCTCTGGCACATCTCCCACGAGGGCGGCGCCATCGAGGACCCCTGGAACGA